>JANPOR010000027.1:0-4857 GCA_031428075.1 Hymenobacter sp.
GCCGCCCCGCCGCCCGCCGCTGGGGGGGGGCGCCTGCGGGTGTTTCTGAAAGGGGGCTGCGATCTGGGCCAGCTCACACCCTTCCTGCAAGCCTTTGACTTACAAGTGACGGAGGAATTTAACTTTCTCAACGAGAACCAAATAACTGCCCATCTAGAGCACACCGAGCTGCTGCGCCAATCCCGGGAGCTGCCCGCCGCCGAGCAGCAGCGCCTAGCCCATCGGCTGCCTTTCTTGGGCCAGGAAGCCTACGAAACCAAGCTCTGGGATGCCAACTACGACGTGCTGGTGTTCAGCCCGCTGATGGACTACACCCAGGGCCTGTACCGGGAACGGGCCACGGGCATTCAAATACCTTTCGGCACCGTTGATATAACCGCCGAAAACCCCGCCGAGCTGGCGGGTCGGTACTCCTCAAGAAAATTTCGGGGGATAGACGAAGCGTTTCTGTGCCAATTTGCCTTGGATTTTGCGTACGAAGGCCGGTTAAGTCCGCTGCGGTTCACCGAAAACCTGCGCTGGCTGCGTCAGCAAATTCCGCCCGCAATTCCCATCTTTTTTTTGAACGGCACCGAAATAGAGGTGCCTAACTCCGCGGAGCAAGCGCCCGTGCAGCGCCACGCACTGATGAACACAGCGCTGGAAACGTTTGTCCAAGAAGCGGATAATTGCTACTTGGTTGACGTTCGCACGTTCATCAACCGGCGGGCCGACGTGACTGACCATTTGCGCCACTACCAGCCCCGCCACTACCGCACCTTGGCAGGCAGTTTAGCCCAGGCCATCGGTGAATGGCAAGGCAATCAACTGTCGCGGTCGGTATGGGCCGACTGGTCCGCCCGCGCCTGGAATATGATTCCTGCCAAAGCGCGGCGCATACTCAACAAGGTAAAATAAATGGTGTTTGACGCAGGGCTCTGCTACAGGGCCCCACGCTTCCACAGTGCCTGGAAATAGCCACCGGTCTGCGATACGCGGCGGTTGGCGTCGTACGCATCGCCCTCCCGGACGAGTTGGTATTCTGGCCCGAGCATATCGCCGTAATCTTCAAATTTGATGGGCCTGACAACGCCGGTGTCTCTGGAGCTTTCCTTGCCGTTGCGGGCCTGCATTAAGTATACCCAATTGCATCCGCTCTTGATGTAATTCAGGTAATTGGCGACGATTCCGGGCTCCATTTCGCCGAAGCTGGCCGCGTTCCAAAAAATATCAAACTTAAAATTCTTCAACAGCGGAAATTGCCAGTTTCCGAACATGTGAACTTTACCCTTTTCAATAGTTGATAGATCGGAGATTTCTAAATTGTCTTCCGAACTTATAATTTGTTCACTGCCCAATACATTCGACAAATATTTTTCGCACAGAAACAATTGCGCTGGCAAGTCGAAGCAAAGAATGGTCAGATTTGGATACATCTTCTTCAATATCTCCACCTGCATTCCGGAGCCTGAACCTAGCTCTACAATGGTTTCATCGCCATTAAAATGTAAGTAGCGCTGCCCAAAGCAGTACCGGATGTAGTAGTTCAGGAACTTTATGGTATAGGGCCTGCCGCCAATCATGAATAAATCCTGGGGCTTGCCAAAGTAGCTAGTCTCAATGCTGTTGATGGGCCTTGCGCCGGTAAGTTCGCTTTGCAGCTCGCAATGCAAATAAGCCATTTCCCGGATGTCGCCAAGCCGCAGAGAGTAGGGGAGTGAGGCTCTGTTGTCAATAAACAATTTCCTGATAAGCTTGCGAATTATTCGCACGTAAAGAGGCATTGTCGGATGGTAATAATATACCAAATCGTTGAAGCCAAACGTGGTAAATATTGGATACTTGCCACTCCGCAGCTCGTTCAAATCGGCATTTTTAACCTCGTTTATAATCTTGGTTTCGTAGGCCCGCCAATACCTTGACGCATGGAAAAATTCGGGTGCGCTGTTGTAGGCTTGGTATAATTTGTCGAGGTGATTCATGGTGCTGAATTATGTTCTCTGTTGCTTAATTAGTCAATGATTAATCAAATTAAAAACGTAGTTGACGCGTTTTCTTGTAAGAGGAGCTGCTGGCGCGGGTAGTACCTATTTTTTGCTGCTCGTTGTCAACTCAAATGCTATTTTCGCCAGTTGCCCGGTCAGGGCCCTCCGAGCGTAACGGGCGTGGGTGGCGGCGGGCAGATCGAGGTTAGAATTGATGCGCCACTGGTGCAGCAGCGCATTTAAAGTTTCGCGCATCAGGGCGGAGTCGGCGTAGGGAAGGGCCCGGCCGGCTCCGCACTCCCGCAATAAATTATCGGCGTCGGAGCCGGCGGGTCCCACGCACAGCACGGGCTTGTTGGCGGCGAGGTACTCGAAGATTTTGCCCGGCAGAATGCCTCGGTTGCGCGGCACGTCGGGGATGGCCATTAGCAGCGCGGTAGCGCGCAGCAGCTCGGCTACCGACTCGGCGTGGGGCACGAAGGGGCCGTACTCGGTGCGGTCGGCCAGGCCGGCGGCGCTCACCTGGGCTTGCAGCTCGTCGCTGACCTGGCCCACGAAGCACAGCCGCACGGGCACGTCGGGGTGCTGGGCGGCGGCGGCGGCCAGGGCCCCCAGTAGGCCACCGACGTGGTACAGCTCGGTGATGGTGCCGGTGTGGACGATGCGGAAGCAATCCGTCGGTGGCTGCGAGGGTTGGCCAAAGTCGGGCGCGTCGTAGCCGTTGGGCAGCACATGGATTTTGCCCGCCGCCAGCCCCGGCAGCTTCGCCCTGAACAGGCGCTCGGTTTCGGGTGAAGTCACGAGCACGGCGTCGGCACGCGTCAGCACCCGGCGCTCGTAGCGGGCGTCGAGCCAAGCGGCGGGCGGGGTGTGGTGCAGGTCTTTATAGTAGTAGATATCCGTCCAGGGGTCGCGCAAATCGGCCAGCCAGCGCAGGCCGTGGCGCCGCTGCAATTCTAGCCCTATGAGTTGAGTCGAATGCGGCGGCGAGCTGGTCAGCACCGCATCGAAGGTCTCGCCGGCGGCCAGTAGGGCCTCCACGGCCCGCAGGGCGTGCTTATTCCACCCCCGGCGCGGGTCGGGGATAAACAAGTTGCCGCGCACGAAGCGCAGAACCTGCTGCACCAGCCCCGGCTTGCCTTCGTTGGCGAAGCCGCCGTAGGGCACGGCGCGGCCCGTTAGCTTTTTATACGACTCGAACGGCTCTGAGGTGGGCGTGCGGATGACGCGTACGTCCGCCGGCACTTCGGCTTCTAGGCTGGCGTCGCGCACCGGGTAGGTGGCTTGGGCCGCGTCGACGGTGACGACGGTGGCCGCCACGCCGAACTCGCCTAGGTACTTCACCCACTTCAGGCAGCGCTGCACCCCCGCCCCGCCCGAGGGCGGCCAATAGTAAGTGAGGACGAGCAGGCGAAAGGGAAGGGTTTCGGGCATGATAAGTGGGCTGGGCAAGGCGGACAAAGGTACGGCCCCGACCGATTTTCGCCCTTTTATGGTTACTTTTGGAGTTGATTTCCGGTTCAATTTCCGCCTCTTGCGCCGCGGTGGAATCAGCGGAATACCTTCAATCAGCGAAAATCAGCGATTCATGTTCGACAACCTTTCCACCAAGCTCGACCGGGCCATCAAAACCCTTAAGGGCCAGGGCAGCATCTCCGAAATCAACGTTGCGGCCACCATTAAGGAAATCCGTCGGGCACTGGTCGATGCCGACGTTAACTACAAAGTTGCCAAGGATGTAACCGACCGAATCAAGGATGCTGCCATGGGCCGCGATGTGCTCACGGCTGTGTCGCCGGGCCAGCTCATGGTCAAAATCGTGTACGACGAGCTGACCGAGCTGATGGGCGGCGAGAAGCAGGATATCGTCATCAAGGGCGACCCGGCCGTGGTGCTGCTCTCGGGCCTGCAAGGCTCGGGCAAAACCACGTTTGCCGGCAAGCTGGCCAGCTTCATCAAAAAGCAGAACCGTACCGTGCTGCTCGTGGCCTGCGACGTGTATCGCCCCGCCGCCATCGAACAGCTTAAAGTGCTGGGCGAGCAAATCGGTGTCGAAGTCTACAGTGAAGTCGACAACAAAAACCCGGTCGAAATCTCGCGCAACGCCCTCGACTACGCCAAGAAAAACGGTAAGAAGGTCGTCATCATCGACACGGCCGGCCGCTTGGCCGTTGACGAGCAGATGATGCGCGAGATCGAAGCAGTGAAGTTGGCCGTCAAGCCCAGCGAAACGTTGTTTGTGGTGGACTCGATGACTGGCCAGGACGCCGTAAACACGGCCAAGACCTTTAACGACCGGCTGAATTTTGACGGCGTGGTGCTCACCAAGCTCGACGGCGACTCGCGCGGCGGGGCGGCCCTTAGCATCCGGGCCGTGGTGGAAAAGCCCATCAAGTTCATTTCGACGGGCGAGAAAATGGAGGCTCTGGACCTGTTCACCCCGACCGCATGGCTCAGCGCATCCTGGGCATGGGCGACGTGATTTCGCTCGTGGAGCGGGCCCAGCAGCAGTTTGACGAGGACGAGGCTAAGCGCATCAACGCTAAAATACGCAAGAACCAGTTCAATTTCGACGATTTCCTCTCCCAACTTGAGCAAATCAAGAAGATGGGCAACATCAAGGACTTGATGGGCATGATTCCGGGCATGAGCAAGGCCATAAAGGACGTGGAAATCGACGACGACGCCTTCAAGCCCGTCGAGTCCATTATTAAGAGTATGACCAAGCAGGAGCGGGCCAACCCCGACCTGATCAACGGCTCGCGCAAGCGCCGCCTAGCTAAAGGCTCCGGCACTGACATTCAGCAGGTAAATGCGTTGATGAAGCAGTTCGAAGACATGCGCAAAATGATGCGTACTATGAACAAGATGGCTCAAACTAAGGGCGGCATGG
>JANPOR010000028.1:0-5953 GCA_031428075.1 Hymenobacter sp.
TTATTGACGGAGTGTTCAGATAGCGCGGTTTGTGGGTCCCTGTACACCCCACGTACACCTACCTGAAAATGCTCTAAATAGCAATAAGCAAGGCTGGTGAAAGGTAATGTCTTTATATTTAATTGTTATTTTTACTGGTTATTTAACAATTTATAGATCAAATATGTATTTTTTTACCCGGTTCTGGGATGGTATTAAGTTGCTTTTGTTGATAAGCTGTGTATTGCAAAGCGAGTCGGTGGTGGCCCAAACGCGCTGGGCGCGGCAGGCGGGCGGGGCCGGCCAAGACCACGCGCGTAAATTGGCTATCGACGGCAGTGGCAATGCCTACGTGGTGGGCAGCTTTACAGGGCCTGCGCAGTTTGGGGCCATCACCCTGGGCCAGGCGGGCACGGGTGGCAAACCCCAAGCGTACCTGGCCAAATACAATGCGCAGGGTGAGGTATTGTGGGCCAAGGAGGCTCCCGCCATTGTTTTTGCCGATGTGGCCATCGATGCCGACGGCAACCCCTGTGTCGTTGGGGGATTCAGTGGCAGCGGCACGTTTGGAGGCACTATGCTCACAAGCCAGGCGGATTTCGACGTGGTACTGGCCAAGTATGACCCGCAGGGTAATGTGTTGTGGGCACGCGCCGGGGGCAACACGCCGGGAAGTATGCTCAGCGTAGACGCCTTGGCCCTGGATCCGGCGGGTAATGTGTACATAGCGGGCGGCCTCAGCGGGAGCGTCAACATCGGCGGTAGTGCCGGGACCCTCACCAGCGAAGGCCGCCTGAACCTGTTCGTAGCCAAGTACGACAGCCAAGGCGACCCGCTGTGGGCCCGGCAGGGCGGGGGCAAAGGCAACGAGTGCGCCGCCAAAGGATTGGGAGTAGATGCAGCGGGCAATGCTTATCTATCAGGTTTTTTCGGTAATACCGCCATCTTTGGCAGCACTACCTTGACTAACCCGGACCTCGCCACTACGGGTGGCCGGTTGCTGCTGGTGAAATACAGCAGCAACGGTGCTGTCGTGTGGGCCAAAGGCGAGGGCGGCCCCGGCGAAGCCAGGATAGACGGCATTGCGGTGGACGGCCAAGGCAATAGCTTCATCACGGGAACGCTCGGCGGGACTCCACTGCACACGAATGTGTTTGGGCCGTATACCTTTCAAGTGGGCGGCTTCGACGGCTTTTTGGTGAAGCATGATGCGGACGGCAACGTAGCGTGGGCCAGCCAGATTGGCGGCCCAAGTACCGAGTATGGCACCGGCGTGGCGGTGGACAAGGCCGGCAACGGGTACGTAACGGGTATTTTTGGTTCTTCGGTGGCCACCTGGGGCCCTACCACCACGCTCGCCTCGGTCGGCAACAAGCTGGTGTTCGCCGTGAAGTACGACCCCCAGGGCAAGGTGCTGGCCGCGCAACGCGAAGCGCTATGCGGCGTTGTCACTAACCAGGCCATCGCCGTGGGCCCCAACCAAGACATCTACCTAGCCGGCCAGTTTTTCGGCGCTACCAGCTTTGCGTCCACGCTGCTCATGGGCAATTCGTACGACGTATTCATCACCAGGCTGGGGGATTTAAGTGTCCCGTCTACGCCGGATAGTTTCACTTGTAACGGCCAGGCTGCACCGCCGGTCCCGGCCCCGGCCCCGGCACCTACCCCAGTTCCGGCCCCCGCCGCATCGGAAATTATTATCCCTAATATACTGACTCCCAACGGTGACGGGCTCAATGACAAACTCGAAATAAAAGGTCTGGTTGATAACCTGTGGTCTTTCACCGTTTACAGCCGTTGGGGTAATCAGGTATACACCACGGCGTCCTACCAGCAGGATTGGGACCCGGCGGGGTTGCCTGCCGGCATCTACTACTACCTGTTGCACCACGCCACTGGCCCTGGGTACCGGGGTTGGATCCAAGTGGTGCGCTAACCACAAACCGTGGCGGTAAACCCGTAGCAGCAAAAACCAGGACCCCACACCGGTGCGGCTACCTTTGGGGCGCGCAGAACGATGGGCTTGGGGCGGATAGCCGGTTGGGGCCTTGGCAGTTTGCGCCCCGCCATGATTATTCGTGATAAAGACAATTGGCTGCGCCTGCTTTTCGTGTGGCGCGGCTCGGTGCTGCCGCAAATTCTGCCGCGGCTGCTGGTGTTGGTGCTGCTGTCGGCAGCGGTGGTGTACGGCCACGGCAGCCTGGGGCACTATAAAGTGCCGCTGACGGCCGCGCCGTTCACCTTGTTTGGCATCACGCTGGCCATTTTCCTGGGCTTTTATAACAACACCAGCTACGACCGTTTCTGGGAGGGCCGCAAGCTGTGGGGGAGCCTGCTAAACACCACCCGCTCGCTGGCCCGGCAGGCCCTGACGCTGAGTGGCCAGCCCCGCGGCTCCGCGGCGACCGCGCACTTCGTGCGGCTACTGGTGGCCTTTACCTACGCCCTAAAACACCAGCTGCGGTACACCGATGCCACTGCCGACCTCGCGCGGCTGCTGCCGGCTCCGGTGGCGCAGGCCGCGCAGCGCGCCACCTTCAAGCCCGTGCTGCTGCTGCTGGAAATGGGCCGCTGGGTGCAAATCGGCCAGTTGGATCCTAACACTGAGCTGGCCTTCGACCGCAACTTCAATCAGCTTTCCGATGTCCTGGGCGGCTGCGAGCGGTTGGCTGGTACCCCCATTCCGTACACCTACAGCGTGATGCTGCACCGCACGGTGTACCTCTACTGCTGCCTGCTGCCGTTTGGCCTCGTGGACAGCATTGGCTGGGCAACACCGCTCGTCGTGGCCTTCGTGGGCTACACCCTAATGGCCCTGGACGCCATCACGCGCGAAATCGAGGAGCCTTTCGGGGTAAAAGCCAACGATTTGGCGCTGAATACTATGAGCCACACCATTGAAGCGACACTGCTGGAAATGCTGGGCGAGCCGATTCCTGCCGCTCCCGACCGCAAAAACCGCTATGTTTTCGACTGAGGCCATTGCTACGGCCTTGGTACCGTTGCTACCGGAAGGAACAAAGTAGTTTTAAGAGCCAGTAACAGCCGAATCTTGGCGCGGGCGGAAGCAGGCGAGGGCCCGGTCCAAAGCATTGCAATGCGCTAAGGCCCCAACTGTTAAAAGCTGCGCGCAGCGGTTCGGGGCCCTCGCCGTACCCATGGAATCGCGGGGCAATACATCAACCTGGGCCGTCTGAAGCATCCGACTTCGTTCGGCGCTTTCCGTATAATCACCCTCTATGATTCCGCTCATCACCCACACCCCGCGCCTGCTGCTGCTGGCCGCCAGCCGCGCGCTGCTCACGGCCGAGCTGCACAAGCCCCAATATTTCCCCACTTTGCTGGGGGCCGCCCTGCCCGCCGACTGGCCGCCCGGCGAGTACGACCAGGAGGCGATGCGATACTTTCTGGAGCAGCTCACGGCCGGGGGCCGCACGGCGGCCGGCTGGTACACCTGGTACGCGCTGCGCAAAGCCACCGACGAGACGCCCCGCACGCTCGTCGGGGCGGGTGGCTTCCAGGGCCCCCCCGATGCAGCGGGTACGGCCGAAATCGGGTATTCCATTGCGGCCGATTGGCGCGGGCAAGGCTTAGCTACCGAACTGGTGAGCGGGCTGGTGCAACAGGCCGCCGCCACTGGCATGGTCCGCCGACTCGTGGCTCACACCCGGGCCGACAACCTGGCTTCGCAGCAGGTGCTGCTGCGTAACGGCTTTGCAGCGACGGAGCCCGCCGACGGCGGCCTGCGCTTCGAGCGGGCGGTGGAACCTGCGAGCGATGCCTCGCTGGGGGCACTCGGGGCATCGCGTTCGCAGTGAGACGTTGGCCGGCCCGGGCGGTTTTAGCTGAGTTGCTTTTGAAAAATAGCTGAGGCCTCACGCAGCAGTCGCGGCCCCAAAAACTGCTCTGAAGCAGGTAATTGGTTAACGGAAAGAAAGCGGTAGTTTGCGGTACGGCACCAAGAATGGTGTGCGTACCCGCTTTTTAATCCGTTCCGATGATGCACAAGTTGCGCTTGCTGCTAGCCCTGGCCCTGAGTATTTTGGCCGGACCGGCTGTGGCCCAGTCGGTCCCGATTCGGCCGGCTGCCTTCGATGTAGAAGCCGCCACCCAGCATTACCTCAATACCCTCACCCCGGCCCAAAAAGCCAAGTCCGACGCCTACTTCGAGGGCGGCTACTGGCTGCGACTCTGGGACGCGGTGTACGCGCTGGGCGTGGCGGCCGTGTTTTTGGGGATGGGGCTGTCGCGGCGGCTAGTGGCGCTAGCGGCGCTAGTGGCGCGGCTGCCCCGGCCAGCGCTGCGCACCTGGGCCTACGCGGCGCTGTACCTGCTGCTCTCCTTTGCGCTGAGCCTGCCGCTGACGGTGTACGAGGACTACGTGCGCGAGCACCAATACGGGCTGTCGAACCAAACGCTGGGGGCCTGGCTGGGCGAAACGCTGACGGCCCTGGCGCTGACGGTGCTGTTCGGCAGCCTGCTCATTCTGGCGCTGTACGCGGCCATCCGGCGCAGCGGAGCGGGCTGGTGGGCTTGGGCTACGGCCATCGTGGGCGCGTTTTTAGTGGTGAGCGTGGCGGTAGGGCCGGTGTTCATCAGCCCGTTGTTCAACAAGTACACGGCCCTGCCGGCGGGGCCCGTGCGCGCCGGCATCCTGTCGATGGCCCGCGCCAACGGCGTGCCGGCCGACAACGTGTACTTCTTCGACGCTTCCAAGCAGAGCAAGCGCATCAGCGCCAACGTGAGTGGGCTGGGCCGCACCATTCGCGTGTCGCTCAACGACAACCTGCTGCACCGCTGCCCGCCCGCCGAGGTGCAGGCCGTGATGGGTCACGAGTTGGGCCACTACGTGCTGAACCACATCCCGAAGATGCTGGTGTTTTTTATGGTGCTGCTGGGGCTGGGCTTTCGGTTGGTCGACTGGGCTTTTGGCCGGCTGGTGCGCCGCTATGGGGCCCGGTGGGGCATCGCCGGTCTGGCCGACGTAGGGGGCCTGCCGCTGCTAGTGGCCCTGTTTGCGGTGGTGAGCCTGCTGGCAACTCCGGTGGTCAACACCATCGTGCGCACCAGCGAGCAGGAGGCCGATATGTTCGGGCTGAACGCGGCCCGCCAGCCCGACGGCTTCGCCGCCGTGGCCATGAAGCTGTCCGAATACCGCAAAATTGAGCCGACGCCCCTAGAGGAATTTATCTTCTTCGACCATCCCAGCGGACGCACGCGGGTGCAGTCGGCCATGCGCTGGAAGGCCGAACACCCAGACGATCAATAATGCCGCCAGCCGCCGCTATGGCTGGTTGGTTAGGCTGAATTTATCAAACGCCACCGTGCTCGTGACCGGGCCCTGGGCCAGCACACCCACGCGCACGCCCAGGTCCCAGGGCGGCAGAAAGGCCCCGTCGACCGCCGTGGTGGCCCCTGGCAGGGCCTGCCATGTGGCGCCGCCGTTGGTACTGTAGTCGAACCGGTACTGCGTGGCGGCCGCCACCCGCACGCGCAGCGTTAGGGACCCCGCCGCGGCGGGCAGCGGCGCTTCGGCGAGGGGTCGCTGCTGCCCTGTTTCACGCTGCCAGAGCCGAATGCTGCCGCCGCCCACCGTCAGGGCCAGCGCGTTGTCGGGGGTGCCCACCACGGCGAGGCCGGCGACCGTGCCGACGGGTACGGCGCGCGGGGCCACCACCGTGGCCAGCGCCGTGTAAGCCGCGGTGTAAACGCTGTGGCCCAGCACCGCGCCGCTGCCCGCCGGCTGCGCCGTGAGCGCAAGGGTGCCTTTTTTCAAGGCAAATGCGGGCTCGGCGGTAATCGGCCACTGCCAGGCGGGCGCGAGCGCGGGTCCGTCGAACCCGTCACGGATGTCCACCTTTTGCCGGGCTGCCGCGGGGGGGGGGCCCGGCCCGGCCCCGCCGCTCCCGCCCCCGCCCGCGGGCCCCCCGAGGGGGCGGCGGGGAAAGACGCACAGCCCGCCCAGGCGGCCCCC
>JANPOR010000029.1:0-12503 GCA_031428075.1 Hymenobacter sp.
GACGGGCCGGCCTTGTGCATTGTGGCCAACAACAACGGTTATTATTTCAGCATCCTCCGTTTCTCCAGATTTGACGTGCGGTGCAGTAACTCCGCCGCGTTCGTGATTTCAGTCAACTGCCAATGGTCGCCGCGGTGGTGCATTCTCACCTCTATTACCATCGTGGTGTCGTAGCGGGGCTGCGTGAATTCAATGCCTACCAGCGCCTGCTCGCCCTGCTCCGTGGTGTACTTGATGCCTTTGAGTTTGCTGCCTGGGCCTACAACTTTTCCTGCCAGCCCGAGGATGGACACATTCAGTGATTGGTTAGGAATGGGTTCGCCCGCTGCCTCCAATGAACCGGTTTCGACGTAGCGTTGCACTTCTTTACGTGCGGCGTTGGCTAGCGTAGGTTTCAGTAGACGCAGGGCCCCGCTCATCATTAAGCCTCCGCCCGGCACGAGCGCTGACAGGGCCGCGCCCTGTCCGGCCACGTCATCGACGAGGTGCGAGGTAACGCTGCCCACGTCTACAAATTTTTCGAACGCAGCCACATCGTGGGTTCGCACCGCTGTCGCTGCTTGTATAAGCGCTCCTGTGGGGCCGTCCTTTTTGCTTTTCACGTAGTAATATCCGCTGGCCGCCAAGGCCAGCACCACGACGAGTAGGAGTAACTTTTTCATTTGAAAGTACAAGAATGGGGTTGTGATTTATAAAGTCAGTGGGGCCGAAGCGTCCCGTCAAAAGTACCCCGTGCCGGATACGAAGTTTGTTATTTCGCTCTCCTAGAATGCACCGCATCCCTAAGAGCTTTCTTCTTATTATCAGTATGACTACTCATGTTTTTGCCAAGCAGCGGCCCGAAGTGCACGGCCATCGGGGCTGTCGGGGCCTACGGCCCGAAAATACTTTGCCTGCCTTTTTGCACGCGTTAGTACTAGGTGTTGACGTGCTGGAGATGGACGTTGTCATTTCGGCCGACCAGCAAGTCGTGGTGTCGCACGATCCGTGGTTGGCTTCACACATTTGCCGCGATGCCGCCGGCCGTCGCATTGCCCCAATTCACGAGCGCCAGCACAACTTGTACCTGATGCCATATGCCGCTATCCGGCAGTGTGACTGTGGAAGTTGGAACTCGCTAGATTTTCCCGAGCAGCAGTCTGTGGCGGCTGCCAAGCCGTTGCTGCGCGAGGTACTTACCGCTGTCGAAGGTGCCCCGCGCCCTCCTGGGTGTAGGGCCATCCGTTACTCTATCGAAATAAAGAGCAGTCCCGCTGGCGATGGTTTGTACCACCCCGCGCCAGACCAATTCCTGGCATTGGTGTTGATCGAACTAGCGGCGGCGGCGGTGCTAAGCCGCAGCACGCTCTTGTGCTTTGATGTTCGAGTGCTGCGCGCGGCGCGCGACCAAGCGGTGCCTGGCCTAGCCCTATGCTTGCTCAGCGAAGACGGTCGGCCATGGCTGGATTCGATAGCCGGGCTGGGGTTTCAACCGAACGTCTTCGGACCCAACTACGAATCGGTAACCCCGGCTGCGGTTGTGGAGCTACGTCAGTCACATCCCGGCACGGCCCTGGTGCCTTGGACTGTAAACGCTACCAGCGACATGCAACGGTTGTTATCTTTTGGTGTTGACGGCATCACGACCGACTACCCAGATCGACTAATTATTCTTTTAGCCGAAGCGGAGCAATAATGTTACAAATCACCTTTACTCGAAGGTATTACTACGTTGTTGTTGCAAATAATAATCGGCGCGTTACGTATGCCCTGCTGCAACATTACGTGTAACCTATATTTTATGACGTTAAATCTTGGAGACATTTTGTTTTGGTAATGTAATTGATACATCTTTGTATTGTTAACACATACTTGGCCTTTTACATGCCGCATCAAGGCGAAATCCTGCAAGAAGCCATCAAAAGCAGTGGTATTTCCATCACGCGTATCGTGGAGGAAATGGGCATTACACGTCCGACGATTTATCGGAAGTTTAAGGACGAAACAATTGATTACAACTTTGTAAAACGGGTAGGAGATATTATTGGACATGATTTTGCAAATGACTTTACATCGTTACAACAATCTTCCCTTCCATTTGTATCAACCCCCGGACGCATTACAAGATTAATGCCTGTTACAAACCGTGTAACACTGCCCCAGGTTGTTGAAAATGACCTTCCTAAGCAATTAGTGGCGCTTCAGTCCAAGTACATTGCCTTGCTGGAAGCCTACAATGAATTACTACTAAAAGTGTATGGACCAAGGTGACAAAAATGTTCCACGTGAAACATCTTTGTCACTTAATCAGCCAAGAAATAACGGCGTGCCTACTACAAGAAGACGACTTCTTTTACCACGGTTTCACCAACTTCGGCATTTATGAGTTCAAGCACACGTGTCTTAGCCATCATCAATTCATGCTTGAGCGGTGCGGACGTCAAGCGGACGAATAGCTTGCCTTGGTACACGTAAACCTCCTTGGTTTTTAAGGCAACGGGCTTGCCCATCACGCGCTCCCAGCTAGCTACTACGGTCACCTCATTCAGCTTGCCTTGTAAGCGGTACGCTTTCACGAGCGCGGCTAGTCCATCCTTCAAATCGATGACGTCGTTGCGGCGCGGGGAAGCGGAGGGACTGAGTTTTTTCACGGAACAAGTCGGGGCCGGCAGCGGGAAACCATCGAAAACGACTGGCTGCTACTGACAAATGTGGCAAAATTAAGTAGGACCGCAAAGGTACGGCCCGACTGGATGCAGCCGGTTGCTAAAGTTGCGCTACGGTACCGGCCCGTACCTCAAAGCGCCGGATTGGGCCCCGTACGTTGGCCAGCGCTTGGTCGGTGCGCGCGAGGTTGGTATCAGTAAGGAAAACTTGCCCGAAGGTGTCATTGGCCACCAACTCCAAGAGGCGAGCGATGCGCTTATCATCGAGCCGGTCGAAAATATCATCGAGCAAGAGTAAGGGTTTCGCCGGAGCAAGGCCGACGGTAGCGGAACGTTGGGACAGGATTTCGAATTGTGCCAATTTCAGGGCAATAGCGTAAGACTTCTGCTGGCCCTGCGAAGCGTAGCTTTTCACCGGCAGGTCCGCCATCAAAAAGACAAAATCGTCGCGGTGGGCCCCGGAAGTTGTGCGTTGCATGGCAAAGTCACGGCGCTCGTTCTGACGCAGCATTTGGCCGAAATCGTTTTCTAGCAGTTGGCTCTTGTAGGTAAGAGAAACCGTTTCCCGGCCGTCGGCTAATTGCTGGTAGTGCCGCTGAAACACGGGCGTGAAGCGCTCGATGAAGGTGGAGCGCTGCGCCGTTAGCTGCTCGCCTAGTGGGACCAACTGGTCGTCGATGGCGAGTAAATAGTCGCGGTCGAAGCCGTGGGTTGGGCGTCCGGCGGTTTGCTTGAGTAGCGCGTTACGCTGCCGCAGTAAGGCGTTGTAAATGATGAGCACATCTAAAAAACCGTGGTCGAACTGGGAGAGCAGGCTATCGAAATACTTGCGGCGCTCCTCGCTGCCCTCCCGAATGAGGTCGGTGTCATAGGGCGACACGAGCACGGCTGGGTAGCGGCCGATGTGGTCGGCCATGCGCTCGTAGGGCTGCTTGTCGTGGGTAAGAACCTTTTTCTGTCCTTGGCGCAGGCTAACCTGAATGGTTTCAGCTGGCGCCTCCTCATTTGCTCGAAAATCACCCTTAACTACAAAAAAATCAGCTCCTTGACTAATGCTACTAGCGTCGGCAGGGGTGAGGGCGCTCTTGGTAAGTGATAAATAGTGGATGGCATCAAGCAAATTGGTTTTGCCGCTGCCGTTGTCGCCGATGAAGCAGTTGAGTCCAGGCGTGAATTGCAGCGCAGCGGTCTCGTAATTCTTGAAAAAAAGCAGTTGTAACGAGTCTAAGGTCATCGGGTTCTCGGTAGTACGGGCAGTTTTGCGTAATTTCGCCCTCCCAACGCGAATAACCTATACGTGCCATGGCGGATACGAAAGTAAAAGAGGGTCTCAAAACTGTGCGCAATGCACCGACTGCTAACGGCAAAGACGCTGCTAAAATGGTGGCCACTGCGCCACAGCCCGATGCCGCCGAACCGGGCCCCGACCGCCCAGTAGAAGCCGAAAGGGGCCCCGAGCCCAAGGCACAAGCCACGGCCGAAGCGGCTTTCCCGAAAGAAACCTATTTGCGCTGGTACGAGCAGATGCAGCTCATGCGCAAATTTGAAGACAAAGCTGGCCAGCTCTACGGCCAGCAAAAGATAAAAGGCTTCTGCCACCTATACATCGGGCAGGAAGCTTGCGTGGCCGGAGCCGTATCGGCGCTGGAGCCTGGCGACAAATACATCACTGCGTACCGCGACCACGCCCACCCGCTGGCGCTGGGCACGTCGCCCAACGCCGTGATGGCCGAGCTGTACGCCAAAGCCACTGGTTGCTCAAAAGGTAAAGGCGGCTCAATGCACATGTTCGACAAGAAAGTCGGATTCATGGGCGGCCATGGCATCGTGGGCGGCCAGATTCCGATGGGCGCGGGCATTGCCTTCGCCGAGAAATACAACAAGACCGGCAAGCTCTGCATCTGCTATATGGGCGACGGCGCTGTGCGCCAGGGGGCCCTGCACGAGGCTTTCAACATGGCTATGCTGTGGAAATTGCCGGTAATTTTTGTGGTTGAGAATAACGGCTACGCCATGGGTACTTCAGTGCAGCGCACCTCCAACGTGACGGACCTGTACAAGCTGGGCCTGAGCTACGACATGCCATCCGAATCGGTTAACGCCATGCAGATTGAGGATGTCCACTACGCCGTGGCCCGGGCCGCCGAACGCGCCCGCGCCGGCGAGGGCCCTACATTCTTGGAATTCCGCACCTACCGCTACAAAGGCCATTCGATGAGCGACCCGGCCAAGTACCGCACCAAGGAGGAGTTGGAGGAGAAGCGTGCTTACGACAGCATCGAGGCCGTGCGCCACACCATTCTGGAAAACCAGATGGCAACCGAAGACGAGTTGACTGTCATTGACGAGCGCATCAAAGGCGAGGTGCAGGAGGCCGTGGATTTTGCCGAAACTTCCCCTTATCCAACGCCCGATGAGTTGTTCAAGGATGTGTACGTGCAGGCCGACTACCCTTATATCCGCGACTAGAGTAAGAAGTTGGAAAGTAGAATCTAGGGGCTGGACGACAGAATGACTAAGTAAACCCGACTGATTTCTTGCGCGGCCTTTTAACTGCTGGCTTCTCACCTCGATGCTTCCGAGCTTTTAGTTTCTAAAAAACAATGTCTAAAATTCCGTTCACTGGCAAGAGCCAGCAGGCCCGCCAGGGGCAAGTGCCACAAGCCGTGCCCGCCGACCCGCTGGCCCCAGCCGAAAACTACGCCACGGAAAACCCGTTGCTGGAAGACCCCGATGCCTTGGCTGCCCGCTTGGTAGAGTCGGAAGATTTCGTGCGCAACCACCGCAACCTGTTGCTGGGCATCCTGGCCGTGGTGGTAGCAGCCGTACTAGGCGGCTTCGGCTACTACTCGTGGCGCGGCCAGCAAACCCAGAAGGCTCAGTCGGCCATGTTCCGGGCCGTCGATGCCTGGGAGACTGACTCGCTGAAGAAGGCCATGAAAGGTAACGGCAAGGCCCCTGGCCTGGCCACAGTCGTTAGCGAGTACGGGAGTACCAAGGCCGGCAATCTGGCTAATTTTTATGCTGGCGTGGCCTCGCTTAAAGAAGGCAAATACAAGGACGCGCTCGATTACTTGGAAGACTTCAGTTCCGACGACTACTTGGTGCAGAGCCGCGCCTATGCTCTTATGGGCGATGCGCAACTCGAGCTGAACAAGCCCAAGGAAGCCGCTGACCTCTATGCCAAAGCCGCCGACCACAATGCCAACGGATACTTTTCGCCCGGCTACTTATTGAAGGAAGCTACTGCCCGAGAACTGGCCAAAGACAACGACGGGGCCCAGAAAGCCTACGACCGCATCATCAACGAATATCCGGCCGCCCAGGAAGCGGCGGAGGCCAGACAATTCAAAGCCAGGCTGACGAAATAAATTGCGGTCTTAGCTGATAAAGCAGATTTCGTGGATTGAAAATGCGCTTCCCCGTGCCAGGGAAGCGCATTTTTTTAGTTGGTTGTTAGCTTAGTATCTTAAAATGTGCCGGCGGCCAATGAACCTGTTGGTCACTGCAAAACCTGTGTAATCACGGTTAATTAGCAAAACTAGTAATTTATGGCAACTGCCCTGCAACACCTGAGTACCTACGACGCTTCCTCCTTCATCGACATCAGCGAAAAGCGCTTTGGGTTGGTGGTGGCCGAATGGAACCACGAAATCACCGACGTGCTGAGCGCCGGGGCCTACGAAACGCTGCTCAAACACGGGGCCCAGACCGAAAACATCTTCCGCAACAGTGTGCCTGGTAGCTTCGAGTTGACGCTGGGGGCCCAACTGCTGGCCCAGCACGAGGAAATGGACGCCGTGATTTGCTTGGGCGTGGTGATTCAGGGCGAAACCAAGCATGACGATTACATCTGCCACGCCGTGGCCCAGGGCCTCACGCACGTGGGATTGAAGTACAACAAGCCGGTGATTTTTGGGCTCGTCACAACCAACACCTTGGAGCAGGCCCAGGACCGCGCCGGCGGCAAGCACGGTAACAAAGGCGTAGAAGCTGCCGTGGCCGCCATCCAAATGCTGGGTTTCTGAGGCGGTTAGGCAAAACGGCGACGCCCTTGTTACCTTTGCAGAACGAAATGCATAAGTAATGGAGTTAGCCGTGGGCCAAGAGGCTTGGGGCCGGTTAGTTTATCTGATGACCACCGCTGTTGAGTACCCACTCGCTATCTGTGATTTTTACGATTCCGTCTATTTTCTTTTCTTTGCCATGACCGACGAAAACGTCCGCTATTCGCGGGAAGACCTGAACGAATTCGACCAGATTATTCAGGAGAAGCTAGTTGCTGCCCGGCGCGAGCTGTCTTTTATTAAGGAGACGCTCACCCGTCGCAACGACTCGGGTACCGATACCACCGCTTCGTCGGCCAAGGTGCTCGAAGACGGCGCCGACACCGCCGAAAAGGAAAGTATGAACCAGTTGGCCTCGCGCCAGATGAAGTTCATTCAGCAACTGGAAAACGCTCAAGTGCGCATCAAAAATGGCACTTACGGCGTGTGCATCGGCACGGGTAAGCTCATCCCCAAAGACCGCCTGCGGGCCGTGCCCCACACCCAGCACTCCATCGAAGCCAAGATGGCGCGCCGCGACTAAGCGACGCAGGCCTTTGCGGTAGTCGGCACTGGATAATTCGGTAATCAGAACGGTTGGCTCGTGCCTACTGGATAACACCTCTGACTGCCGGCTATTCAGTGCCGACTACTTTTTTATTTAATTTTTACTCCATCAATCGTACCGTAGCGATACGGCACCTAGTCATCCTTCCCTATGGGCAAGCAACATTTTTCGAAAGATAAAAGCGACCGTCGCGGCGGCGCTCCTGGCGGCTTCGGCCGCCCTACCTCCGGCGACCGGCCGGGTGGCGAGCGACGCCCTTTTTCCAGCGACCGACCCGGCGGTGACCGGCGCTCTGGCCCTACTCCGGAGCGTGGCGGCTCTGGCCGCGAGCAGAGTGGCAGCGGGTATTCGGCCAGCCGCCCGGCTTTTGGCGGGGGTGGCAAGCGCTTTGGCGACGCAGAGCGGCGGCCCTATGGCCAAAGCGGCGGCTCGTCGTTTGGGACGCGGCGCGACGAACGGCCCGGCGTCGCCAAGGAGCAGCGCACTGGTACCAGCTACGGCCGTACCGACCGACCCGAGCGGCCCGCCCGCGAAGGCTCTGACCGGAGCAATGGCGGAGCCGACGAGCGCCCGGCCCGGCCCTACCAGCCCCGCGAGAACTGGAGTGGCCAGCCCTACCGTCAGGAAGGCCGGCCCGCCGTGCCCCGCGGCACCCCCGGTGAGCGCAACCGCAAGTTTCAAAAACAAAACCCCTTCGAACCTAATGGAGGGTCCGTTAGTGGTGGTGGCACTGGCTTCGGTCGCAGCATGCCCCGCGACGAAAGCGGGAGCCGGCCCGACGAGCGCGGCACCAACCGACCCATTCGGGCGGCGCGGCCGTTCGGAGCCACCCCGCCGCCTTCCCGCGACGAACGCAGCACAGGAGGTGACCGTGACGGTAACCGCGACCGGGGCTTTGGCGGGCCGCGCGGCGGCGATGGCGGCTTTGAGCGCAAGTTCACGCCGGGGGCCTTTGGCCGCCGCGAAGGGGGTCCAACCAGCGCCCCGCGCAGCTATAGCGAGCGCCCGGGCGGCTTCGAGAAGCGCAGCTCTGGCGGCGAGCGGGACCGCGACGCGTTGCGGCCCGATGTCCGCCCCAGTGCCGAAGAGCGGCCAGCCCTAGGCAAATTCGCGCAGCGCCGCGAAGAACTGAAATCCCAGGAGCGCAGCGTGCGCCGTTCGGGTACCGGCTACGGTACCGCCGGGGCCGGACAGAACAACCGCGCCGACAAACCCCGCTTCGGCGAGCGGCCCGGCGAGGCCCCCGACTACAAAAACCTCAAGCACTACGAAGCCGATAAGGACCGGGGCAATAAGCGTCGCCGCGACCAGGAAAACCAGGACTTCGCCACCGACGATCTGCGCCTGAACCGTTACATTGCCAACGCCGGCGTGTGCTCGCGCCGCGAGGCCGACGCGCTGATCGCGGCCGGTGAAATCCGCGTTAACGGCGAAGTGGTGACTGAAATGGGCTACAAGGTGCAGGCCACCGACACGGTGCAATATGGCAAAACCAATCTCAACCGCGAAAAATCGGTGTACGTGCTGCTGAATAAGCCCAAAGACTTCATCACCACCACCGAGGATCCCGAGGGCCGTCGTACGGTCATGGACCTGGTGGCCAATTCATCGAAGGAGCGCATCTTTCCGGTGGGCCGCCTCGACCGCAACACCACCGGCCTGCTGCTCTTCACCAACGACGGGGAGGTGGCCCAGCGCCTCTCGCATCCGTCGCACAAAAACAAAAAAATCTATCAAGTCGAACTGAGCACGCCCTTGACCGAAGACGACCTACGCAAGATTGCCGAAGGCATCGAGTTGGAGGACGGCAAGGCTGAAGTAGACGATGTAGCCGTAGTGGCGGGCAATGCGCACTTCGTGGGTATCGAGATCCATATTGGCCGCAACCGCATCGTGCGACGCATCTTTGAGCACCTGGGCTACGAAGTGGTGGCCCTGGACCGTGTGCAGTACGCCGGTCTTACCAAGAAAGACCTGCCCCGCGGCAAGTGGCGCTTCCTGAGCGAGCAGGAAGTCATTCGGCTGAAATACTTCATGTAGAAGTTGAATTGTGGAGTGGCTGGGGGTGGGGTGTTAAAATTAATCTCTAACGCTTCACCGCCGGCTACTCCGTAATCTAGCTGTTTAACCCATGCACACCCTTGTCCTCGACATCGGCAACACGACTGTGAAGGCTGGATGCTTTGCGGGCGCGGCGCTGTGCGAAACGGCTGGGAACCTCACGGCGGATGAAGTGGAGGCCTTGGCGGCTCGCTGGCAGCCGCAACACGTGCTGATTGCGTCGGTGGCGGAGGAAGCAGCCCGGTGGGCCTTGTCCTTGCAGGCCTCGGTACGGGGCCGTATCCTTTTATTTGAGCCGGGCGCCACACCCGTGCCGCTGCGCAACGCTTACGCCACGCCCTACACCTTAGGGGCCGACCGCTTGGCCGGTGCGGTAGGCGCGGCGGCCCTGCGGCCGGGTTGCGACACGCTCGTACTCGACGCCGGCACGGCCCTGAAGTGCGACCTCGTGACGGCCGACGGTACCTACCGTGGCGGCAGCATCGGGCCGGGCTTGGGCATGCGACTCAGGGCCTTGCATGAGTACACTGGCCGCTTGCCGCTGCTGGCGCTGCCTGCCCCCGATGCAACGATTCCGCTGGTGGGCGACTCTACTGCGGGGGCCCTGCTCAGCGGCGTGGTGAACGGGGCCGCCGCCGAAGCCAACGGCTTGGTGGCCGCTTATCGGCAGCAGTACCCCACCCTGGGTGTGGTGCTGACCGGCGGCGATGCTCCACTGCTGGCCGCCCGGCTGGCAGGCCCTATCTTTGCCGTGCCCGAATTGGTGCTGCTCGGACTTTACCGGATTTTAGCCTATAATGTTGAAGTTGAACGATAAAAACGTGGGCCGCTTGGTGCTGGCCGGGGCAGTGGCCCTGGCCGCGAGCGGTGCGCAGGCCCAGGGCCTGGGCAATTCGCCTTACTCGCGCCTGGGCATCGGTGAATACTACCCAAACACCGGTGGTGTGCGCCAGATGGGCATGGGCGGAGTGGGGCTTGCTGCGCCCAATGCTGTGAACGTGAATGACTTGAACCCCGCCCTGCTTTACTATACGGCTCGCACCACGTTTGAGGCCGGCTTCGATGGGCAGTATAAGACAGTGAAAAACGCTACCGCTTCGACCCGCACAGGCAGCGCCACGCTAGGCTACCTTGCCTTGGCCGTGCCCCTGACGCGCCGCTGGGCCGCCTCGGTGGGCCTGCGGCCGCTAAGCGCTGTTGACTACGAAACCAACGCGCTGAGCAACGTCGAAGGGGCCCCCAACGACTTTGTGCTGAAGCAGCGCCAGGGCACGGGCGGCGTGTCGCGGGCTTACCTGGCCCAGGGCGTACACGTGGCCCGCGACCTGAACCTGGGCGTCACGGCGGCCTACGTGTTCGGGACGGTGGACGAGACGACCGGCACCACCATTCGGCTCGCCGATGGCACCACGAGTCAGAAAACCGTGGACCGCCGCCACTTGCACTACTCCGATTTTGACTTCCGCGCCGCGCTGCACTACCGCCACAAATTGGGCAAAGACCTGCGCCTGAATCTGGCAGGCGTGTACACTTTTCAAGGTAACCTGGGGGCCCGCCGCATCGGTACCCAGGAGCGACAAGACCTGAACGGGGCCATCGTGGGCGCGGCCATCCAGACCGAAGACCGGAACGGCACCGTGGTGGTGCCAGCCTTGGCTCAGGTCGGCCTCAGCCTCGACAACGACAAAAACTGGAGCGCCAGCCTCGACGTGTCCCAGCAACAGTGGTCGAAATTCTCGAGCTTTGGCACCGTCGAAACGCCTTTGCGCAACACCATGCGCATCGGGGTGGGCGGCGAATTCACCCCCGACCCAGGCTCGGTGGACCACTATCTTCGGCGCGTGAACTACCGCCTCGGCTTGAACGTGGGCCAGATGCCCTACCAGCCCGGCGGCCAGATGCTCTACGACCGGTCCCTGAGCTGGGGCTTTGGCTTCCCGCTGCCCACGGCCACGCCGCTTGAAGCCACTGCGTTCAGCTTGGCCTTCACCTACGGAATGCGCGGTAACACCAGCCTCATCGAAGCCAGCAATGGGGCCAGCAATGTGCAGGAAAACTACGTGAAGATGACGTTTGGCGTGACGTTGAATAACCGCTGGTTCATCAAACGCCGGCTGCAATAGCCCCGGCTCAATGGCAGTGAACGAGTTACGCACCTTTGGGAAAGTTATGAGCGGCGGGCTGCTGGCGCTGGCGCTGCTGGGCTGCGATGAAAAAAAAACCATTGGCCCCACGCTCGTTTATAAGGGCCCGGTGATGGAAACGACCAACGTACTAACGCTAGTCAGCGATTCGGCCAAGCTGCAAATTCGGCTTACGGCTCCGCTCGAGCAGGTCTACGAAAACAGTGACCGGATATACGCCAAGGGCGTAACGGTCACGTTTTATTCGAAAGACGGCAAGTCGGTGGTTAACACCCTGAGCGCGCGCTACGGCAAACTCGAACAAACCAAAAATCTTTACACCATGCGCGGCGACGTGCAAGTGACCAACGTACCCGAACAGCAGAAGCTATTCACCGAAGAGTTGTTTTTCGACCGGGGCAAGCAAGTGATTTATACCAAGCCAGAGATGTTTGTGAAGGTGGTGACGCCCACCGAGCGCCTCACCGGCACGGGCCTGAAGGCCAATCAGAGCTTCTCCTCCTACCGCATCACCCACCCTGAGGGCGTGTTCGCCGTCGACCAGGCGGTGGCCCCTTAAGTGGGCCCGGCCACTTCCTATCCTTCGTCAGCTGTCCATGAAATTCGACAAAGCCCTGCTGCGCACTATGCTCTTCGCCGTAGGAGTGGTGGCCATGGTCATCGGCATCTACCAGACCATTCTGTTCAACGACTTGGGGCGCAACTACTGGATTTTCATGGTGGCCACGGCGTGTTGGATGCCCCTCATCTACTGGCGGCAGCAGGACACTGTGGCTGCCAAACTGGCCGAGCAACAAGCCAAGGCGGACAAGGCCAAGCCCAAAACCGGCAAGCCAGCCAAGGGCGGCAAGTCGGGGCCCCGGCGCCGCTGAGCGCCGCCGGCTAGGATAAGCCGGGGATTCCTGGTTATTTTGCTCCTCTTTTGACCTTAACTATTTAGTTTTCTTTTGACAAGTACATGGCGTTAATCAACACGATACGGGAAAAATCGGGCTGGGCCGTGGGCACGGTGGCCATCGGGATGCTGCTCTTCATCGTG
>JANPOR010000030.1:0-36685 GCA_031428075.1 Hymenobacter sp.
CCGCTAAAAACCCTACGCTGGCCGAAACCTTATCGACCATGTTCCTCGATCTGGACCTGCGCGAGCGGCTGCGGAAGCCAAGCTTTTACTTCCAGCTACTGTTCGGCGGAAAGTAAAGAGGTCTTCGAAGCCGCGTTTCGGAGCAATAAGCTTGGGTCTTGGGCTGGCTTTGTAAATCAGTAGTGTTTGACCGCTGCGGGCCGCGGGGTCGTACGGGCGGTTGGGACTTTAATGGGCTCCCGGCCGTCATTACCCACGTAGCGGTGCAGGCTTTTGGCGGCTTCAGGGTTGAGTTTTACTGCTCTCTCTAAATCGCGTCGCGCCTCCGATAACCTGTCGAACGACGCATAGCTGATGCCGCGGTATTCCCAAGCATCGGCGTAAGCCGAATCGAGTTGAATCGCCCGGGTGAAGTCGGCCACGGCGGGCTTGTACTGAAACATCTGCATTTTGGCTACGCCGCGCCCGAAAAATGATTCTTTGTCATCGGGCCGGTACTTGAGGGCCCCCGCGAAATCGGCCGTGGCCGATTTATACTGCTTCATCATCAAGTGGTTCACGCCGCGGTTGTAGTAAGCATCGGGGTTGTTGCGCAGGTAGCGCAGGGCGGCGGTGTAATCGAGTTGAGCGGCGGGGTAGTCGTGGAGGTAGCTTTTCGACTTGGCGCGCTGCAACAAGGCAGTGGCGTCTTTAGGGTTGCGCTTAATAGCCTCGTCGGCGGTGGCCAGCATCTGGCGATACTCAACGCTGGTCATCTTTTTCTCCTTGGTGCGCTCAGCCGATGCCTCATGAGCGGAAGGAGCGTTGGGGTCAGCGGCGGAAGAGGCATTGGGGTCAGCGGCTTCAGTTGCCAGTACCTCGGTGCGGGCGTCCGGGGCCGAGCGCGCCGCACCGGTCGAATCGGGGCGCAGCACCGCGGCGACGGCCCCCGGCGCGGTTGTAGCTCCCGGGGCGGCTATGGGCACGCTGGTCCTGCTGACTGGCCGGTCTTTTTCGGTGGTCGTGGCGCAATTGGTGAGGGCCGCCAGCAGCCCCAGGGCCGCCAACGGAAAACGAAATGGAAGACGCATGAGCAAGTACAATGCGTGGCCGCCCCAGACGGAGGCGCCGGAGCCAAGGTGTATACGGTGGCGTCCGCCCGATGGCTGCCCGGCCCGCGGGCACGTCTGGGCCCCGGCTGGTGTTACATGCCGTGCAGGGGCGTGCGGCTATCTTTGCGGCCCGGCCGGCGTGCGGGTGGGGCGGCGACACTTCTCTCTTCTTTTTCGTAAAAATTTATGGCATTGCAATTTGATTTGGTGGTGGTGGGAAGCGGCCCCGGCGGCTACGTGGCGGCCATCCGGGCGTCGCAGCTGGGGCTAAAAGTAGGCGTTATCGAGCGCGAAAGCCTCGGCGGTATTTGCCTGAACTGGGGCTGCATTCCCACCAAGGCGCTACTCAAGTCGGCGCAGGTGTTCGAATATTTTCACCACGCCGCCGACTACGGCCTGACGGCGGAAGGCGTGGGCTTCGACTTCACGAAGGTGGTGCAGCGCAGCCGCGGCATAGCCGACGGCATGAGCAAGGGCATCAACTTCCTGTTCAAAAAGAACAAGATTGAAACCGTGATGGGTGTGGGCAAGCTCGTGGCCCCCGGCCAGGTGGAGGTTATTAAGGCCGACGGCACTAAGGAAACCGTGCAGGCCAAGAGCATCATCCTGGCTACCGGCACCCGCGCCCGCCAGCTGCCCAACCTGCCGATTGACGACGTGAAAATCATCGGCTACCGCAAGGCCATGACCCTGGAGCAAATGCCCAAGCGCCTGGTAGTGGTGGGCTCGGGGGCCATCGGGGTCGAGTTTGCCTACTTCTACCGCACCATGGGCGCGGAGGTCACCATCGTGGAGTTTCTGCCCCGTATCGTGCCGATAGAGGACGAGGAGATTTCGCGCCAGATGGAGAAATCTTACAAGAAAATCGGCATCAACATCCTCACCAACGCCGAAGTAACGAAGGTGGATACCAGCGGCCCCGGTTGCCTGGTGACCGTGAAAACAGCCAAGGGCGAGGAGCAAATTAGCTGCGACATCGTGCTGAGCGCCGTGGGCATCCAGACCAACCTCGAAAATATCGGCCTCGAAGAGCTGGGCATTAAAGTAGAGCGCGGCCGCGTGGTGGTGGACGATTTCTACCAGACCAACGTGCCCGGCGTGTACGCCATCGGCGACATCGTGCCGGGCCCCGCGCTGGCGCACGTAGCCTCGGCCGAAGGCATCATTTGCGTAGAGAAAATTGCCGGCCACCACCCCGAGCCGCTCAACTACCAGAATATCCCCGGCTGCACCTACGCCTCGCCCGAAATTGCCAGCGTAGGCCTCACCGAGGCCGAAGCCAAGGCCAAAGGCTACGACATCCTGGTGGGCAAATTCCCGTTTTCGGCCTCGGGCAAGGCTAGCGCTGCCGGTGCCAAAGATGGCTTTGTGAAGGTCATCTTCGACAAGAAATACGGCGAGTGGCTGGGGGCCCACATGATTGGGGCCAACGTGACCGAGCTGATTGCTGAAGTGGTTGTGGCCCGCAAGCTCGAAACCACCGGCCACGAAATCATCAAGTCGGTGCACCCCCACCCGACGATGAGCGAGGCCGTAATGGAAGCCACGGCGGCGGCCTACGGCGAGGTGATTCACTTGTAGACTTTTGGCTGAAATTGCCCCAAGGGCCCTGGCTGCACGATGCAGCCGGGGCCTTTTTTATTCCTTTAAAACTAACGTACCGGGCCGCAGTCTCGGCACCATGGAATCGAGCCCAAGGACCAAGCGCCGGGCGTCCAGAGTGGCGAAATCTTCGACCGGCGATAGGTTGTTTTCCTCTCGGCCATTGGCCAGCACGCGGCGCTTCGATTGGGTGCCGTAACGCTGCAGACGGCCGTGGTACAGAAGGTAGCGGTCGAGGTAAGTGGTCCATTCGCTCCCCAAAATTTCCTTGCGCTGGAAAGCCGCCTGCATATCCGCGTAAAAGTGAGCGTGAGAAGCCGAATCGGATGCGTACTGCACGAAAAGAAATACATCCCGCATTCCAGCCGGCCCTACCTGTACCGGGTGGGGCCAACCGTAGCGGGCCAGCAAGCTCCGAAACTGTGCAAATCGAATAGAATCGCGGCGTGGCAGCCAGCGATTGCCACTGTCGGCTTCGGGCGAGTGAAAGTCGTGTTGCTTGAAAAGAACAAACAAGCGCTGGCGGTCGGCTTGGTCGGCTACAGCTAATTAGCTGAGTTGTTGGCTGTATTGCAAATCGGTTTTTATTGCCGTTTCAGAGTGAGCGGCCGGGTTCGGATGTTTGCAGCTGCCCAGCAGTAGCAGAGCTAATGAAAATACTGCCAAATTGAGCTACATGTTGATAAAATGAATTTTGTATTGCAAACCCATCCCATTTGCAATACTAGGATTTTACTATCACAGACTCCTTGACAGATGGATTCTATTGAAAAACTGCTTGCGCAACATTACGGCTTCACATTACCATTTTTGGCTAAAAGTTTAATTGGTAAAACTTGCTTATTAACTGCCAATCAGTGTTGTAAGGAGTCGTCCGGCATTGCTGGACAACTGGATTTTGAAAAAGGAATGTGCAAAAAATGCACCTTTCCCACCCTGATGGGGCTATGCCAATGAGTTTGTTACGCTGACGGCACGCGCCGGCTGGCCGATAATGCCCCGGTGGCCCTCACACTGCTCATCGCTGAAAGTAAGCCGGAGGACAAAGCCACGATGGCAACGCTGGTCGTGAATTTAATTAACCAAGATAATTGGCCAGGCTTACTTGGGCACGGCTGATGCCGCTTCGGCGAAATTCAGAAACTCGTAGCCGGGTTGCAGGCGGCCGTCGAGGAGAGATTTCTCGTTGAGGAACTCTGGCTCGTTTTCGTTGACCAGGTTCCAGGTGCCCACGTAGTGAATCTTGTCGGCCGCCACAGTGAACTGGTAGCGGGTGGCGCCGATGCCGCCCGCCGTTGTGTTGCGCGTGGCCTTGCGGATGCTTTCGAGGTGGATTCTCAGCCCACTCCACTCCGGTTCTGGAAATTCGTATACAGACAGGGCATAGCGGCCGGCGGGTAGCGCGTAGCAGAAGGCGTTTTCCCGCACCGTGTTTAGGATGGGCTTGACGTTGAGGCGGAAGGACTTCCGGGTGGTTAGGTTCACCAGTCGCACGTATTGGCCTTGGCCGAGGGTGTTGCTGCCGCCAAGGCGTTGCAGGCAACTGCCGTACACCAGTCCTTTGCCGGCTGGCAAGTGCGGCCGCTTGCCGCTCTAGCCCGGCAGCGGCAGCACCAGCCTGTGGTAGGGGCCCCAATCGAGCGAATCGCCCATGGAAACGTTGGTGAAGACGTTGAAACTGATGGGAACGGTGGACACCACGCTCACGGGCCGCCCGTTTTGGGTGCCGGGCCGCCACTGAATCCGGTCCAGCCGGTGCGCGTTGCGCAGCACTTCGGCATCGACGTCGGCGCGGATGCCCTGGACGAGCTTGATATCGGTGGTGCGGCCCTGGGCGTTGACGGTGAACGAGAAAGATACCCGTCCCTGCACGCCATCTCGTAGGGCTTCCGGCGGGAAACGAATGCTGTCGTTTATAAATTTTACGACCCGTTGATTGTCTGACCGGGCGCTGTCGCCGGGTGCCAACCCCGGAAAGACTGGCATCGCTTCGATATAAGTGTAAGTTTTGGGCCCAGCGGCCGGCGGCTTGGTTTGCCCGTGAGCGGTCTTGGTTAGTGCCAATAGCACAAAACTTCAAAAAAAAGTACAAAAATGGCGCACAGTTGTCCCAAGATAGGCCACCGTCTAGTAAAAGCGTCACTCCCGCGCCGCTTCCAGCGGCACCGCCGGCGCTGGGGCCCCCTTGGGCTTGCGGCTCACCAGCCACACGCCCACGAAGATGAGGGCGGCCTGCCCGGCCTTGTCCCAGGTGAAGACATCTTTGCCCAGGGCCACGGCGATGAGCACGGCCAGCACCGGCTGGAGGTAGATGTAGACGCCAAGCAGAGCAGGGGGCGCATGCCGCAGGGCCCAGTTATTCAGTAAGTACGCCAGGATGGTTAGGAAGGCAATCATGTAGAAAATCTCGGCCCAGATGTAGGCTGGAAACTGGGCGTAGTTAGCGGCCAGAGCATCGCGCCAGCCAATAGGCACCGCCACCAGGGCCCCCACCAGAAAAATCCGGCCCAGCACCGTAAACGGATGGTACTTGCGCATGAGCGGTGCCACCAGCACTAAGTACAGGCCAAACGCGGTGGCGTTGAGCAAGATGTAGATGTTGCCTAGCATGGCATGGGGGTAGATGGCCGCCTGCGACGGCCGGCTGAGGATGAGCGCCGCGGCTCCGGCGGCCCCCACCAAAATGCCCAACAGCCGCGGCACGGTGATTTTCTCGTTCAGCAGCACCGCTGAGGCCAGCACCACTACGATGGGCGAGATGGTTTGGAGCAGCGAGGCCGAAATGGGGGAAGTCAGGTTCAGGCCCGCGAAAAACAGCAGCTGGTTGAGCCCGATGCCAATAATGCCGCACAGCACCACCCGGATGTTGTCGGCCCGGCCCCGGATTTTATCAGCCGGGGCCGCCAGGCGTTTGGCCAGGGCAAAAAACAGGGAGGCCCCCAGCACGCGCAGCGTCACGATGCCCAGCGGGCCTATGTAGTGGGGCATCACATCTTTGGCGAGGCTGTAGGTGCCCGCGTAGATGAAGGCGACAAGAAATAAGGCCGCGTGGACGCGGTACTGGTTTTTCATGAGAAAATAAGCCGTCGTAATGCGAGCCGAAGACCGGCGTATGCCACCTTTGTTGTTCGTTTTTGCGTTGGCAGAACCAGTTGCTCCGGCAATCGTTCAGCGACGCACCCGACAAAGTTCGCGCTCCTCCCGCCATGTCCACTCTCTTCCCCGACGACGAGCCCGCCTTCGCGCCTGCCCCCGCGCCCGGCCCCGACGCGCCCCTGGCCGAGCGCCGCCGTCCCCACCGCCTGGCCGACTACGCCGGCCAGCCCCACCTACTGGGCCCCGCCGGCGTGCTGACGCGGTACTTGGCCGCCGGCCGCCTGCCCAGCCTGCTGCTGTGGGGTCCTCCTGGCGTGGGCAAAACCACCCTGGCTCTGCTGCTGGCCAGTGAGCTAAAACAGCCCTTCGTGGCCCTGAGCGCCATCAACGCTGGAGTGAAGGACGTGCGCGAAGTCATCGACCGGGCCAAGCGGCAGCGCGGCACGGTGCTGTTCATCGATGAGATTCACCGGTTCAGCAAGGCCCAGCAGGATGCGCTGCTGGGGGCCGTAGAAAATGGCACCATCACCCTGATTGGTGCCACTACGGAAAACCCGTCGTTTGAAGTTATTCCGGCCTTGCTCTCGCGCTGCCAGGTGTACGTGCTGGAGCCGCTGGGGCCCGACACGCTGCGCGATATCGTGGCCAAAGCCCTGGCAGAAGACCCGGCCCTGAGCCAGAAAAAGGTGAAGGTAAAAGAAGACCACGCCTTACTGGCCCTGAGCGGCGGCGACGCCCGCAAGCTGCTCAATCTGCTTGAAATCGTGGTGCAGAGCACGCCGCCCGACAAAAAGGGCACCGTCACCGTCACCGATGCAGTGGTGCAGCAAGTGGCCCAGCGCCCGCTGGCCCGCTACGACAAAGGCGGCGAAATGCACTACGACGTGATTTCGGCCTTCATCAAGAGCATCCGCGGCTCCGACCCCAACGCCGCGCTCTACTATCTGGCCGTGATGCTCGAAGGTGGTGAGGACGTGAAGTTCATCGCCCGCCGACTGCTGATTCTGGCCAGCGAAGACATCGGCAATGCCAACCCCAACGCCCTGCTGCTGGCCACGAGCTGCTTCCAGGCGTGCACCTTCATCGGCCTGCCCGAGTCGGACTTAATTCTCAGCCAAACGGTTATCTACCTGGCTACTTCCGAGAAAAGTAACGCCGCCTACACGGCCATCCGCGCTGCGCAGGCCGAGGTGCGGGCCCGCGGCGTGCATCCGGTGCCGGTGCCACTGCGCAACGCGCCCACCAAGCTGATGAAGCAGCTCGGCTACGGCAAAGAATACGAATACTCGCACAACGGCGCGGGTAACTTCACGGAGCAAGAATTCCTACCCGAAGCCCTCAGGGGCACAAAGTTTTACGATCCAGGCCAGAACGCCGCTGAGCAGCGCCTCCGCGAAAAGCTGCGCGGCTGGTGGGGCGAGAAATACGGCTACTAACTGTAGACTTTACAAGTTAATTGAGCTCTCGCCGATCTTTTAGTGAAACCCGTTGGCCGTGGTAGGGGATGAGCGGGTAAAAAGTATTCTTGGTATCCCGCCGGTTTACCCATAGTAACTTGCCTACGGTTTCTGTTTAGGGTGGAAGGGGTTGGCACTGGCGGCCACATTGCGAATCAGCCAAAGTCTAATTAATTAGCAAAACCTGCGATTATATGCGTCAATTTCTTAAATTCACCCTGGCCACGCTGGTGGGACTGGTGCTGTTTTTTGTTGTCGGGTTAGCTGTGCTGGCCGGCATTGTGGGCGCGGCTAGCAGTGCCAGCACCAAGAGTGTGGCCGCTAATTCGGTGCTGGAGCTAAAGCTGAACGAGCCGCTGACCGAGCGCGGCCAAGCAACCGATTTTAATCCGCTCGGCGGCCGTCAGTCGTCCACCGGCCTGGTGGCGCTGAAGGAAGCCATCGGGCGGGCCAAGACCGACGGCGACATCAAGGGCATCCTGCTGAATCTAGGGCTCGTGCAAGGTGGCATGGCCTCGTTGGAAGAAGTGCGCAACGCGCTGCTCGACTTCAAGAAGTCGGGCAAGTTCGTGGTGGCTTACCACGAGGTGTGCTCTGAGAAAAGCTACTACCTCTCCTCGGTGGCCGACGAAATTTATTTGCATCCGCAAGGCCTGCTGGAATTCAACGGGTTGAGCTCGGAGGTGATGTTCTACAAACGGCTGTTCGACAAGGTCGGTATTCAGCCCTACATCTTTCGGGTGGGCTCGTTCAAGAGCGCGGTGGAGCCGTTTTTTCGCGAGAGCTTTTCCGATTCAGCCCGCCTCCAAACGGTGTCGTACCTGCGTTCGCTCAACGACCACATGATTGCCCAGGTGGCGGCGGCCCGGGGCCTGCCAGTGGCCCGCCTGCACGTCATCTCCGACTCGATGCTGGTGCACGACGCCGCCGACGCCTTGCGCCTGAAGCTGGTGACCCGGCTGGGTTACTTCGACGAGGTGCAGGACTACCTGCGCGGCAAGTTGAAGCTGGAAAAAAATAAGAAACCCAACTTGGTTAGCCTGAGCGAATACACTGACAACGACAGAGCCGACGAAAAAGAAGGCAAAACCAGCGGCAACCGCATCGCCGTCATCTACGCCGAGGGCGACATCGTGAGCGGCAAAGGCTCGGAAGACAACATCGGGGGCACCAAGTTTGCCGAAGCCATCCGCAAGGCCCGCCTCGACGACAAGGTGAAGGCTGTGGTGCTACGCGTGAACTCCCCGGGCGGCTCGTCGCTGGCATCCGACGTGGTGTACCGCGAGGTACTGCTGACCAAGAAAGTGAAGCCGATTATTGCTAGCATGTCGGACGTGGCGGCTTCTGGCGGCTATTACATCGCCATGGCCTGCGACACCATCGTGGCCCATCCGAACACGATTACGGGTTCGATTGGCGTGTTTGGGGTGCTGCCCAATATCCAGCCGCTGCTGGCCGACAAGCTCGGTATCACGGTGGACCGCGTGACGACGGGCAAGTTTTCGGACATACCCACCATCACCAGGGCCCTGTCGGACTACGAGAAAAAGATCATGCAGCACAGCGTGGACTTGATTTACGCCGACTTCACAAGCAAGGCGGCCTTGGGTCGCCACATGCCCGTCGAGCGCCTGCGCCGGCTGGCCTCGGGCCGCGTGTGGAGCGGGCAGGAAGCCAAGGCCAACGGACTGGTTGACGTGCTGGGCTCCTACGAAGACGCCTTAAAAATTGCCGCCGCCCGCGCCCACCTCAAGGCCGACGACTACCAGGTGCAGCGCCTGCCGCGCCGCAAGTCGGGCCTGGAATCCCTATTGGCCCGCTTCATCAGCGACGATAACAACGAGGCCAGGTTGCAGGGGGCCCTGGAAGTCAAGCTGGGACCCCTGTACCCAGCCTACGCCCAGTACCAGAAGCTGCTGACAATGAGTGGTGTGCAGGCACGGTTGCCGTATGAGCTGGAAATTAAGTAACCCAAGTTGTGGGCCAGCTGCGTAGCGGTAACATGTCCGTGGCAAAAGAAGTCCGAGCCGCGTAGCGGTGGCATCGCCGGTCGGGTTTCGTGCTGCCGCGCTGCGGCTCTGCCTTGCAACGGGCGGGCTTGCCATAAACATGGCACCACGCCGCGGTCAATCCGCAACTTGAATCAAGCACATGTCTTTTAAACGGTGTAGAGACGCATCCTTACTGCTCTACAACTCTATTGCTTCCAAGATGAACCACTCAATGCGCGGCTTACTATTCGGAATCCTGGCGCTGGGGGCCCTCGCCCGGCAAGCCGTCGCTCAGGTCCTATATATGCCGCGCGACATCACCCGCGCTTTCAATAAGCAAACTCGCTCACCCGACGGCCGGCCGGGCCCCAAGTACTGGCAGAATACGGCCCGCTACGACATCACGGTGCAGGCGCTGCCGCCCGACCGCGACATCCGGGGCCGCGAGCAAATCACGTACTTCAACAACAGCCCCGACACGCTGAAAAGCGTCGTAATCCGGCTGATTCAGAACATCCACCAAGCGGGCGCCTCGCGCGAGGGCGACGCCCCGGCCGACTACCTGACCACGGGCGTGCAGGTGGATAGCTTTGCCGTGGCCGGCCAACTCCGGCCCTTCACGGGCAAGCAGGGCCCCGCTACCTGGCAAACCGTGGCGCTGCCCCGGCCCTTGCTGCCGCACGACTCGGTGCGGTTTTCGGTGGCTTGGCACTTTCCAATCTCGCTGAAAAGCGGCCGAGAGGGCATGATTGACAAAACCACGTTTTTCCTGGCCTATTTCTACCCGCGCATCGCCGTGTACGACGACTACAACGGCTGGGACCGGCTGAATTTCGTGGACAGCAAGGAGTTTTATAACGACTTTAACAACTACACCCTACGCGTAAGAGTCCCTGCCAACTACCTTGTGTGGGCTACTGGCACGCTGCAAAATCCCAAGCAGGTGCTCCAGCCCGCTTACGCCAAACAGCTGGCGAAGTCAATGACCAGCGACGCCGTGCTGCACATCGCCACGGCCGCTGACCTGGCCAAGAAGAACATCACCGCCCAGGGCCCCACCAACACGTGGGTGTGGACGGCCACCAACATTTCGGACGTAACGATAGGTCTGAGCGACCACTACGTGTGGGACGCCGCCAGCGTCGTCGTGGACCCCGCCACTAAGCGCCGGGCCAGCGTGCAGGCCGCCTTTGCCGATTCGACCGCCGACTTCCACGCGGCCGTGAAAAACGGGCAGAACGCCCTCGGCTGGTTTTCGCGCAACCTGCCCGGCGTGCCTTACCCGTTTCCAAAAATGACAGTATTCCAGGGGTTTGCCGACATGGAATACCCGATGATGGTGAACGACAGCCCTGAGCCGGACCTGAAATTTGCGCAGCTGGTGGAAGACCACGAGATTGCCCACACCTGGTTTCCGTTCTACATGGGCATCAACGAAAGCCGCTACGCATTCATGGACGAGGGCTGGGCCACTACGTTTGAGTTGTTCATCGGGCGCGCCGAGAACGGGGCAGCGGCGGCCGAGGAGTTCTACAAAAAGTTTCGAGTGAATCAGTGGATTCACGACCGGTCTTCGGCCGAGGACTTACCGATTATTACGCCCTCAAGCGAACTGCGGGCCGGCTACGGCAATAACTCGTACGGAAAGGCTTCGCTGAGCTACTTGGCCTTGCAGGACTTGCTGGGCGACGAGCTGTTCAAAAAAAGCTTGCACGAGTACATGGCCCGCTGGCACGGTAAGCACCCCATTCCGTGGGATTATTTCAACTCGATGAGCGCCGCTTCGGGCCAGGATTTGAGTTGGTTTTTTAACAACTGGTTCTTCACTAACAATTACATCGATCTGGCCCTCGACCAAGTGACGGCCACCGCCCAGGGGCCCGTCTTGACGGTGCGCAACCCCGGCGGCTTTGCTGTGCCCGTGACGCTGCAAGTGACCTACGCCGACGGCAGTAGCGCCACCGTGCACCAGTCGCCGGCCGTGTGGCGCGCCAACCCGCGGCAGGCGACCATTGCCATGCCGGGTCCGAAGGCCATCCGTTCGGTGGCACTGGTGAGCGGCATCTACATGGACGCCGACGAGTCGAATAATCGCCTGACGGTGAAGTAAAAGCTTGATAGTATGAGCCTTTCTGATTCAGCCAGCGCCTTGGGGGCCCTGCACGATGCCGCCGCTTACATCCGCCAGCGCAGCGGGGGCTTCCAGCCCGACACAGGCATCATCCTCGGCACCGGCCTGGGAGCCTTGGTGCAGGAAGTTGAAATCGCGCACGTCCTCGACTACGCCGATATTCCGTATTTTCCGCTTTCCACGGTGGAAAGCCACGCCGGGCGCTTGGTGCTGGGGGCCCTGGGCGGCCGCCGGGTGGCGGTGCTGCAAGGGCGGTTTCATTACTACGAAGGCTACAGCATGGCCCAAGTGGTGTTTCCGGTGCGGGTGCTAAAACTGCTGGGCGTGCAGCAACTGCTGGTGAGCAACGCGGCCGGTGGCCTGAACCCGGACTTTCGACTGGCCGACATCATGCTGATTGACGACCACCTCAACCTGCTGCCCACCAACCCCCTGGTGGGCCCTAACCTCGACGAGTTGGGGTCCCGCTTCCCCGATATGTTCGCGCCTTACGACGCCGGCTTGCTGGCCCGCGCCGAAGCGGCGGCCGGGGCCCTGGGCCAAGCCGGCACCACCCGCCGGGGCGTGTACGCGGCCCTGCCGGGCCCCATGCTCGAAACCCCGGCCGAGTACCGCTACCTGCGCCTCATCGGGGCCGATGCGGTGGGCATGAGCACCGTGCCCGAGGTCATCGCCGCCCGCCACTTGGGCCTGCCTGTGCTGGCTGCCTCGGTTATCACCGACTTGTGCGCCCCCGGCCACCTCAAGCCGGTGGTGCTATCCGATATTTTCGCCGCGGCCGCCCAGGCCGAACCGCGCCTGACGGCCTTGCTGCGGGCCGTAGTGGCGGGGTTGTAGGGCCCTAAGGCTGAGTTTAACCTGAATTTTAAGCAGGCCGCGGCGGGCGTTTTGTGCAATAGTATGGCGTGGAACATAGGCATCGGCTTCGTGGTTTACTCGGCGCCATAATGGGGCTGCGCTGCCGTACTTGCTGGCATGGAACGGAACATTTTGCTTGGTTTCGTTGGCCACTGCACGGTCGAGCTGGCCGATGAAGAGTTGGGCCTGAGATTCCCGATGGCTGTATTATACCCAACCACCACGCCCGGCAAAGCCGAAGCCGTGGGGCCCTACCAGTTGAACGTTGCCCGTGACGCGCCCGTCGCGGGGGGCCTGTTTCCCTTGGTTCTCATCTCCCACGGCAAAGGAGGCTCGCCGTAGGTGTACCGAACGCTGGCTCACCACCTAGGCTGCCACGGGTTTGTGGTTGGTTTGCCAGAACACCCGTTCAACAATCGCAACGACAATTCCTGGGAGGGAACGATCAGCAATTTAACAGCCCGCCCGCGCCACCTTCACTTGGCCATCAACAGCCTGTTCGGCCACCAAAAATTTACGGCTTCTCTGCAACCGGATACGATGGCCGTCATCGGTCACTCCATGGGGGGCTACACCGGTCTGGCTCTGGCCGGTGGCTTGCCGACGTCCTTTTCCTGGGAGTCGTCGGATGGCCAGCCGCACGCTGTGCTCACCACCGTGGACGGCCGGGTGAGGGCCTTGGTGCTGCTGGCCCCGGCTACCCCGTGGTTCATGGCGGAAGGGGCCCTGCGCGGCGTTCGGGCTCCCATCCTGCTGCTCGAAGCCGAAAAAGATGAGCACACCACGCACGAACACGCACAAATTGTCCTGAACGGGGTTCCTGACTAGCACAAGATTGAGCACCGGGTGATTGAAAACGCGGGGCATTTCTCGTTCCTCAGTCCCTTTCCCGAGGCCATGACGGGCCCAGCCTTTCAGCCCTCCCAAGACCCGCCGGGCTTCGACCGGGTACGCTTTCACGAAGAATTGAACGCGGAAATCGCGGCTTTCTTGTGGCGGGTACTGTAAAGGTCGGTCGGGCCTAAGTCCTGGCTGCGCCGGCCGGCCTACACGTTGGTAGGCCGCTGAAGTTGCTGCTACTTGGCCGTAAGCACCACTGTTTTCCGGGTGTAGCTGAGCACCGTGAACACGCCCAGGCCGCCCGCCACCGTGCTGTAAATGGCTGAGGGCTGGCCGAACGGGTTGCCGTTGGCGTTGCGAGCGTCGTTCACCGACTCGCGGAAGCGGTAGTAAGCCGGGTCGATGTGGTAAAGGGTTGCCGTAATGGTGTCGCTGGGCTTGAAGCGGTACCTGGTGCCCAGCGTCACGCGCTGCCCGTTGATAAGGCGGTCTTGGATGGTCAAGTCCACCTCGGCACTTCCGTAGATGCGCCGGCCCTGGTGCAGCTGCAGGCGGTAGTCGTCGTCGGCCGTGGGCGGGTCCTGAAAGTAGGTGAGGAAATAAGCCTTGTGGTCGGCGCCGGTCAGGGTATTGAACTTGTAGGCCACTGAGTCGATGGGCACCACCGTGGGCATGGTGGCTGTGCCTGTGAGGTGGCGGCCTTTGGTGTCCTGCACATCGAGCCCAAAGGTATCGCCGGCCTGGGCCACCAGGGGGGTGTTGCCAATGTGGGTGTAATATTTTTTGGTGATGGGGTCCTGGCCCGGCTTGTAGTATAGTGGCACCAGGGCCCCATTGGGCAGCGACAGGCTCACCATCACGTCGGTGGGCACCACGGGCAGCGTCGACGATAAGTACGTCTGCGACTCCGTGACCGTGAGGCGCGGTACCACGCCGGGTTCGAGGTAGCACTCGGCCACCAGCTGCGAGTCGTAGGCCGGCAGTGGCACGTTGATGTTATTCGACAACTTGCCGCAGCCGGAGAGTATCAGGGCCCCCAACAATAAAAAATGTATTAATCTCATAAATAGTCAGAATAAAATCTATTAAGGTGTGAAGCTAATCCTGTGCAGCCTTCACCACCCCGAAATCCGTCGTCAAAACTTAAAATTGTAAGTCACTGATGGGATGACCGGAAACAGCGACACCTGCTGCGCCCGGAAGCCGGTGATGCGGTCGGTGGTTTTGTCGCGCACCGTTTCGAAATAGTCGAAATACGCGTTGCGGCGGTTGTAGGCGTTGTACACGCTGAAGGTGAGGTCGCGCTCGGCGCCGCTTTGGGTGGGGCGCAGCTTGTACACCAGGCCCAGGTCGAGGCGGTGGTAGGGGATAAGGCGGTAAGAATTGCGGTCGGGGTACACGGGTACGGGGCGCGGGTCGGTGGCCCCCGTGTTATTGCCCGGGTTGGAATTAACGTTCGATCCGCTGATGTCCTGAAAGCCGAAGCGGCCGAGGGGCAGCGTGGTGAGGTTACCGCTGGTATAAATGAAGCTGGCCGTGAGGCTGATGCGTGTGTTAAGCTGATGCAGTACCACCACGGTCAGGTTGTGACGGCGGTCGTAGTTGGGGTGGTAGTCGCGGCCACCGTTCACGCCGTTGGTGCCGCGCTGGGGCTGGATATTCAGCCATGCCCATGCCAGGGTGTAGCCCACCCAGCCGGTGGTGCGACCGGTTTTCTTTTCCAGATACAGTTCGTTGCCGTAGCTCCAGCTGCGCCCGAACAGGAACTCCGAATCCAATTCGGGATTCACAAATAGCTGCGCGCCGTCCTTAAAATCGATTTGGTTTTTGCCCCACTTGTAATACAGTTCGTCGGTCAACAAAAACTTGCCCTGGCCCAGCAAAAAGCTTACCCCCGTGCTCACCTGCTGCGAGCGCTGCGGCATCACCGACAGCCGCGACGGGTACCAGATGTCGGTTGGCAGGGTGGCCCCCGAGTTGGTCACCAGGTGCACGTACTGGTACATTAGCGCGTAGCTGACCTTCAGCGAGACGTTGTTGTTGATTGAATAGCGCGTGGACAGCCGCGGCTCCAGGCCGGCGTAGTTGTTGGTGCCACTGTGCCAGGCCGAAAGGCGCAGCCCGGCATCGATTTGTAGCTTATCGGTGGCCCGGAAATTATCGCCCACGTACAGGGCCCCTTCTGCGGCGGTGTAGGCCACGTCGGCCCCGAAATTAACTGAGCCGTCGCCCGAGCTGGCCTGCAGGCGGCCTACGCCGAAGCGGTGCTCGGTGGCCGCCGCCCCGAACTTGAAGGCGTGGCGGTCGTTGGGCGTGTACTCAATATCGGTGCGCAGCGCGTAATCGCGGATGGCCGAGCCCAGCATGAACGAGAACTGATCGAGCTTGTTGGTCAAGTTGTACTGGTAGTCCGTCACGGTAGCCGTGGTGTTCACCAGCAACTGCGGGTTGAAGACGTGGTTCCAGCGTAGTGTGGCCAGGGTATTGCCCCAGTCGAAGTTGAAATTGAAGCCGCTCGAAGCGCTGGAATAGCCGAAGGTATCGCGCCCCAGGTAGGCGCTCAGGTAAATATTGTCCTTGGGCCCCAGCGCGTAGTTGGCCTTGAAGTTCAGGTCGTAGAAGTAGTAGTCGGGGATGGGCGTGAATTCTTCTTTCTTGGCGTTGGCGCGGTTGTAAGCGCGGGTGAACACGTCGAAGTACGTGCGCCGCCCCGAAATTATAAACGAGCCCTTGCCTTTGTTTATGGGACCCTCAAAGGTGAGACGCGAGGAAATCAGCCCCAGCCCGCCTTGTACGTGGTAGTGCTGGCGGTCGCCTTCACGCAGCTTTACGTCCACTACCGATGAAAGCCGACCGCCAAACTGCGCCGGAAAACCGGCCTTATACAAGTCAACGCTCTGCACGGCATCGGAGTTGAATACCGAAAACAGCCCAAACAAGTGGCTGGGATTGTACACGGTGGCGTTGTCGAGCAAGAACAGATTTTGGTCGGCCGAGCCGCCGCGTACGAACAGGCCGCTGGTGCCCTCGCCGCCGGCCTGCACGCCGGGCTTGAGCTGCAAAGTTTTGAGGATGTCCACTTCGCCGAATAAGGCCGGCAGCAGCTTGGCCTCACGGATGCTGAGGTGCTCGACGCCCATCTGCGGGGTTTTGAGCTTCTGTTTCAACGTCTGGCTGCCCTGCACCACCACCTCGCCCAAGGCGTTGCTGCTGGCCACGAGCGGAAACATGAAGCGCTGGTTGCGGGTCAGGTTCACGTCTTGGGAGAGCGGCTCGTAGCCCACGAACTCCACCAGCACCTGGTAGTGGCCGGCGGGTAGCGTCAGGGCGAAGTGGCCGAGCGAGTCGGCGGCGGTGCCAATGTTTAGGGTTGGTACCGCCACGCTGGCCCCGGGCAGCGTCTCGCCAGCGGCGGCGCGCACCGTGCCGCTCAGCGTGAAGCGGGCTTGCGCCCACGCCGCGGACCGGACGGTGAGCATTGACAAAATAGTAAATAACAGCAGCGCCGGCCCACGGCGTAAACTTAAAGTAATCAACTGCATGGGGTAACAAAGGCGTAGTTAAAGGTGCGCTCCCTCCAACGCCGCCCGCCCCTGGGAAGTGCGCCAGGACCGTTGGATTTGTAGTGAGTAATAAGTAGTCGGTTGTTCGCTTGCTCGTTGTTGATGGTTTTAGGTCCCCACGAAGGGGCCCACGGCACGGGCCAACTCGGCTGCCGGCACGGCCCCGGCTTGCCGCCACACTGGCTGTCCCCGCTGGAACAAAATCAGCGTTGGGATGTTCTGGACGCGGTATTGCTGGGCCACGGCCGGGTTTTTATCGACGTCAATTTTGATGACGCGCAGCTTGCCTTGGTACTGGGCCGCGAACTGTTGCAGGATGGGGGCCATCGCTTTGCACGGGCCGCACCAGTCGGCGTAAAAGTCAACCAGCACGGGCATGCCGGGGCTGTCAATGAGGTCGGCGAAGGATTTGCGGGGCATGGGCAGCGAGCTATTAGGAATGAGCAACGGGCAAGAAGCGCCGCCGCAGGTTATAAACGGAAAAAGCCTGGCCGATGGCCAGGCTTTTTATGGAATGAGCTTGGGTGAGCCGGCCCCGACGCCAGCCAGCGTGGCTACCTTTCTTTCCCCTTTTCCTCTTTTTCAATCACCGTTACGTCGTTGCTGACTTCGGGTAGGGCGAAGCGGCCGCCTACGGCTTTCTTGCCGTTCACCATGCACTCCCAGGTGTAGCGGCCGGGGAGGGCAGTGGCCCCTTCGCCGGTGGTTGCTTTAAAGTATTCGGAGGCTGTGACTTCGCTGGGAAATAATACGTCAACCCCGTTTTGGCCCCTTTCGATATTCCGCACCAATTGATAGTCCTTGCCGGTGTGCTCGCTGTGTACTACAAACTTGGCCGTGTAAGGCCCCAACTGGCCATATTTGTCTAGCACGCCGAGCGTGACGTGGGCAGTGGTGCTTACCATCCAAGTTTGGGCATGGGCCGGGGCCGGGGCGGCCGCCCACAGCAGCGCCAACGCGCCCAATAGGGGCCCCCAGGGGGCCCCGAAGGGAGGCGGATAAGGGCGGAAAAATCGCTTCATAACTGTTTAATTTAAGAAAAAATAGAAAGAAAAAGTGATAATAGGCACAACATTGACTTGAGATAATTTGCAGTTGGCTACTAAGATAAGAATTGTACTGAAACTTTTCAAGCGTAAAGCAACTTGGTCACCGCTGCAAGGGTTTAATTCAAGCCGGGCTGCTCAAAAACCGGTTGTTTCCATGGCCCGCCGCCGCGTTTTCCTGTCCACTGCCTGGCCCCTGGCCCCCGCGCCGGTCGCCCCGCGCTGCGGCCTCTGCGAACGGGAAGTGGCGGTCACTTCGCGCCACCACTTGGTGCCCCGCGAAGAAGGCGGCCGCTACGGCCCCACTGTGGAGCTGTGCCAGCCCTGCCATAGCAGCGTCCACCGGTTTCTGAGCAACCGGGCCCTGGCCCGAACCTACGCTACGGTGGAGGCCTTGCGCAGCGCCGAGGAGCTGCAAACGTATTTGCGCTGGGTGAAAAAGCAGCGCGTCGAGCGCATCAGCAACCGTCGGGCACGGGCATAGGCATTTCTTTTGAATTTATGAACCGCTACTTTGTGCCTTTTGCCGCCCTGCGGCGGCAGCCCACCATCGTGGTGGATAGCGTGGGCCTGGGTGCGGCCCTCACACTGGCGCACTGGCGCGGGGCCGCCACCCCCGAAAGCCTGCGCGACGACACCAGCGCCGGTGCCGTGCTGCGGGCCCTGCACTGCCCCGAAACGCCGGGCTTGGAGGCGCAAGCCGTGACGGCCAACCACTTCGACATCGACGGCTTTGTGGGCGTGTGGAGCCTGCTGAACCCCGGGCTGGCACTGCAACACGAACCCTTGCTGCGCTTGGTGGCTACGCTGGGCGACTTCCGGGAAATCGACTTTGCCAATCCATTGGCTAACCACGCGTTGCAGCTGGTGTGCTGGCTCAACGCCGAAGAAAAAGCGCGCTTCTACGAGCCTTTCGGGGCTCCTGCCCGCAGGCGGCGCGAAGATGAGGCCTCGGCCGAAAAGTTCGCGTGGTTCCTGCCGCGCTTCGCAGAAAAGCTGGAAAGCACCGGAGCCGGCCGCGCCGCTGGGGCCCCTGCATGCGAGCAGGTGCGCCAAGCCACAGCCGTGGCGCAGGGCCCCGCCACGCGCCGCATTGACTATCCAAATATCGGCCTAGTAGTCATTCGTACGCCGGGGCCGCTGCCGTACTATGCGCTGTTCGGGCCTACGGCGGGTTTTGATATCGTGCTGAGTATTTACGATGGCCAGCGCTACGAGCTGGAGTGCAAATACACCACATGGGTCGACCTCGAAAGTCGGCCCACCCTACCACGCCTGGCCCTGGCCCCGCTGGCCGCCCGCCTAAATGAGCTGGAAGCTGGCGGGTGCGTCTGGGCTGCCGACGGCCCCACCGATACCGGTCCGCTGCTGCGCTTGGCCGGTCCGCGCAAGCTCAGCAAAGCCCAGCGCTACGCCGACCCCGATGGCCGTCCATTTTATGCCTCGTCCATCGCGCCGGAGGTTTTGGAGCAAGAAATAGTGGTGTTTTTACGCTACGGCTACGCTGGCGTTCAATCCAAAAAATACTGGACATGGGCAGAGGTGAAAGCGGCCAGCGCGGCCCATTAAGCAAGGTTCACCTCGGGCAGCACGCGCAGGCGGCTGCTGCCCTGGCCCACACGCTCGACCACCACGCGGGTGTCGACGTAGCCTTCTAGCTTATCGGCATCGATGTGGGTGATGATGCCGATGGTTTTGCCGCGGTCGCGGAGCTGGCCCAGCGCGGCCAGGGCCACTTGCAGGGTTTCGGCGTCGAGGGTGCCAAATCCTTCGTCGATGAACAGCGAATCGATGCGGGCCGCGTTAGAAGCCAGTTCCGACAGGCCCAAGGCCAGAGCCAGGCTTACAAGAAAGGTTTCGCCGCCCGACAGGGTGCTGGCGTCGCGCAGGCAGTCGTCATAGGCATCGGCCACGAGCAGGGCCAGGGAAGCGGCGTCTTTGCGCCGCAGCTGGTAGCGGTCGTTGAACTGGCGCAGGTGGTCGTTGGCCAGGCCCACCAGCCGGGCCAGCGTCAGGCCCTGGGCAAAGCGGCTGAACCGGGTGCCGTCGGCAGAGCCGATGAGTTCGTGCAGGGCTTTCCAGCGCAGGGTCTCGCGCCGCTGAGCGGCCACCTTGGTGCCTAGCTCCGCAAACTTGGCTTGGTGAGTTTGCTCATCGGCCAGCTCCTTTTCAAGTAAGGTGTGCTCTTTTACCAAGCTCAAATGCAGGTTGCGGCTGCTCTCGAAGGCAAGCTGAACAGTTTCGGCTGGTTCGATGCTCACGGCTAGCACGGTGGTCATGTTAAGCTCAGTACGGCACCGGGTTTGGTGGTCGCGGGCACTGGAAAGGGCCGTGTCCAGGGCCAAGCGCAGGCGGCGCAGACTGGAGCGCTCCGGCTCGGGCAGCAGTAATGCGTCGAGCGCGGTGGGGTTAGCGGGCAAGCCTGCGGCGGGTAAGCCTTGGCGCAATTGCTGGTCGTGGGCCGAAGCGGTGGCCTGGTGTTGGTCGCGCAAAGTGGTTTGGGCCTGCTCCCGCTCAACGAGAAGGGCAACGGCTGCGGTCTTCTGGCGGCCTGTTTCCTGCAGGTCGGCGTGTGCTTGCTGGACTTGGCGTTCAGCATTAAGCAAGAAGTTCAGAGCAGCCTGTGGGGTTGGGTAGCCTGGATGCGCGGCGGCAATGCTAGTGGCGCAGAACTGTTGCTCGGCTACGGCTGCGTCGCTGGCGGTCTGCAGGGCTGTGCGGGCCTCGGCCAAGCGGTTGACTTCACTTTCCAAGAAAGTTAAACTGCCCGAGGCCGCAGCCAGCTGGCGAGTGAGTTCCTCGTGCCGCTTGGCTCTTTGCGTGTAGGTAGTCAGGCGGTCCCACAGCTCTTTGCCGAGGGCGTCGGGCTGCAGGCGGTCGAACTTCGTGCCTAATTCCTCAGCCAAAGCCTCAATAGCCGCGCTGGCCTCGGTTCCTTCTTTCAGAATGGCCTGTAGCTTGACCTCAAGTACCGCAAGCTGCTGTTGCAACGAATGCTGCTGCGTTTTTGCTGCCTCAATCTTCTCACTGAAGCTTTTCTGCTTGCCGTCGAGCTGGGCTTGCTGGGTGGGGGCATCGGTCAAGTCGCGGAGCAGGAGAGTGGCGCTGCGCAAGGCTTGGGGTAGGGCCAGCGCGTAGGAAGCTGGGTCGGGTGCCGCGGTGCCATGCAGCGTCAAACTGCGGAGGCGGGCCAGTAGCTCCGCATTTTGCTTGAGCTGCCCATCCAGCAAAATAAACTTCTCCTGGTGCGCAGCTACTTCAGTTTCCAGCGCATCCAGGACTTCGTCTGAGGCATCAATGTTGCGGCCTCGCACGGGGTGTTCCAACGCGCCACACAACGGACACTCGCAACCGGTTTGTAACTGGGCAGCGTAGTCGCGAAACAGCTGCCTACCTATGAGTTGCGTACGGCTTTGGCCTTCGGCGTGTCGGGCAGTAGCCAAGGCTTGTGTTAGCTCGTTTTCGCGGCCAGCCGCGGCCTCGAGCAGGCCAGTATGCTGCGCATATTGGCGCAGAAGTGTGTCCCGTAGCTCTGCCAAGGCTTGTTCGGTCTCGGTGAGATTGGTGCGCTGGTCAGCTTCTTCCGTAGTGGCTTGGCTTAAATTGCTGCGCAACAGCTTTTCTTCCTGCTGCCGCTCCCGGAAATCGGCCGAAGTCCGTTTGCGCTGATTTAGTAGGTTTTCAAGTTGCACCAAGATGCTTTCGAGTTTCCCGTCAGCACGGTGCGCAACCAGCCATTCTTGCAAGGTGGTTAGGTCGGCTTGGTTCGTGGCAGTTTGCCGCCGAAATACTCTGTACTTGAGCTCGGCCGCACGGTGCTGTGCTTCGTTGGTCAACGACGCAGCCTGGACGTCGGCCGCAGTTCGGGTTAGGGTTTTCAGGCGTGGTTCCTGTGCCCGGGCCGCATCAAGAGCAGGCCGCTTGCTTTCGAGCAGTTCAGAAGCTGAAGTCTGAGCCAGGTGAGATTTCTCGACTGCAGCTGCGGCCGTTTCTTCGGCTGCGCGGGCAGTAGCCAGCTCTGCAGCTAATGCTTGGCGTCGGGCCTCGGCGGTGGCCGCGTCGGCAGTGGCCCGCTTAAAGTCGCGCCAATCGGTCTCGAAAGCTTCGGCTGGCTCGTGGGCGGTTAGGCGGGCTAATTCACCCTGGCGGGCCGAGAGGGCTTGCTCGGCTTCCGCGATTTCCGTGGCGGCGAGTTTGGCTTTGGCACACAGGCTGGTAAGCTTTTGGTGCCAGTCGAGTTGAGTTTGCCAAGTATCCACTGTGCTTTTGGCGGCTAGTACGGCCTGCCATTGCCCGTCTGCAGCGGCTATTTTGACGGCCAGCTCTTCCGGGTTGAGCAGGCGTACGGCCCCCAGCTGGTCGAGCAGACGCTGTTCGGCGGCCGTTTCGGCTCTTAGCCGCTCGTGGGCATTCTGCGACAAGGTTTTGTAGATGCCCGTGCCCGTCATGTGCTCCAGCAGCACGGCGCGCTCGTCGTCCTTTGCTTCCAGGAAATCGGCAAACCCGCCCTGGGCCAGCAGCACCGACCGCGTGAACTGCTCGTAGCGCATCCCGGTCAGTTCCTGGTTTTTGGCCACGCTTTCCGTCATTTTCTGGGTTTGCCAGTCGCCTTCCTGCCGGGGCCAAGGCGTCACCTGCATGGTCACTTTGGGTGTGCCGTCGGCTCTTTTGAAAGCCCGCTGCAAACTCCACTTCGCCAAAAAACGCCCTTCTCCCACCTCGTACACCACCTCGGCCCAGCTTTCGGCAGCGCCGTGGCTGCTCAGGGCCACGCCGTTGCTTTGGCGCGGCGTCTGGCCGTAAAGCGCCAGCGTGATGGCGTCGAGTAACGTGGTTTTGCCCGCCCCCGTGGGCCCGCTGATGGCGAACAGCCCGCATCCGTCCAATGGCGCCGCCTCAAAATCGAGTCGGTGCGGCTGCTTGCCCCGCAAGGAGTTGAGGTTGAAGCAGGCAACGGAAACGATTCGCATCTTTTGTGGGAAAGTGGAGAGCGGGAAGCGAGAGACGGATAGTAAGGTGGGAGAAACGAGTATTAAAAGGCTGCCAGATGAGCATGATGACTCTTCCAGCTTCTGGCCTGATCCCAACCCCGAAAGTTACACCAGCGCGTCGGCCGCTTGGTAAGCCAGCAACTCTCCAAACGTGTCAAGCAGATCCTGACGGGCTTCGGGGGCGTAGTCTTTGGTATCGAGCATCTGCTCAAAAACTGCCCGTGGCGTTAGCTCATCCAAGTCGGGTAGGGGCGATTCGGGCGTGTTAAGGGTAGGGGTAGTCTCGTCGCGCAGTTGGCGCATCACAAGTACCTGTACGCGGCCGTCGGTGGCCTGCCAGGCTTCGCGAATCTGGTCCTGTACCAGGGCCCAGGGTAGGCCCGATTCCACCGCCACTTCGGCCCAGGCCGGGTGCGGAAAACCAGTGTTGTCGTGGTCAAGTAAGGCTTGAACCACTTGTTCCAGGCCCCCCCGGAACCGGCGCAGCTGCCGCGTACAGGGCACGTTCAGGGCCTGGACGACCGGGTAGGCGGCTCCGTCGAAGGTCACCAGCAGCACCTGCTGGGGGTGGCCGGTTTCAGAAAATGACAGCGGAATGGGGGCCCCGCAGTAGCGGATGTGGGCGCGTCCGCCTACCACCTGCGGGCGGTGCAAGTGGCCCAGCGCCACGTAATCAAAACAATCGGGGAAGGCATCAGCCGTAATCTGGCCCAAGGTGCCCACGTGGATGTTGCGCTCGGCATCGCCGGCCGTGCCGCCCGCCGCAAACAGATGGCCGGTCGCCAATACCGGCACGCCCAGGGCCCGGTAGTGGCCCAAGTGGCCGGCCAGGGCGTGGTAATGGGCCGCGATGCCGTGGCGCAGGCGCTCGTCGCGGTCGGCGGTGCTCTCGCCGGCCACCAACTGCCGCACCTCGGCATCGCGCAAAAATGGCACCGCCGCCACCACTAGGCGCGGCGCGGCGGCCCCATGAGGCAGCGCGATGCACTGCTCCTGCAACTGGGCCGGCACGCCGCCGACCACGTGTACGCGCAGGGCCTTCAGCAAGGAAGCTGAGGCGTTGAGCGTAGCAGCCGAGTCGTGATTGCCGCCTACAATCACCACGTCGTGGCAGGTGGCCGAATTTTTCAACTGCGCCAAAAACGAGTAGTACAGCTCGCGGGCGGCGGCGGGCGGGTTACCGGTGTCGAACACGTCGCCTGCCACAACCAGCACTTCTACGGCTTCGGCCTCAATGGTTTGCAGGAGCCAATCCAGAAAGTGACGGTGCTCGGCCAGCCGCTCGTGGCCCTGCTGGAAACGTTGGCCCAAGTGCCAGTCGGCGGTGTGGAGGACGCGCATAAATCAGGTAGGTTCTTTCAAAGATACCCCCGTGCCGGCAATAAAAAGCCCCGGATGCTACCGCCGGGGGTGGCGTTGCCGTACCATTCATAACCCTACTGGGGCCCCAGCCGTTGGGAAAGTGGGCATCCATCCGGCCCCAACTCCTGGGTCCCCGGCTGACCGGCAACTGGTCCACCGGCCCTTATCCTACTGTTTGATTAATTTCTGAAAACCATGAGCATGCATTACGTACGGCGCGGCGCCGGCAAGCCCCTTTTGTTGTTGCACGGCATCGGCGGCAGCTGGCGTTCTTGGCAAACCATTCTCGAAGACCTGGCTACCGCGCGCGACGTCATCGCCGTCGACTTGCCCGGCTTCGGCGATACGCCGCCGCTGGAGGGCCCCGTGACCATTGCTACCTTGGCCGATGCCGTCACGGCTTTTCTGAAAGAACACGACCTGCTGGGCATCGATGCCGTGGGCAGCTCGATGGGGGCCCGGCTGGTGCTGGAACTGGCCCGGCGCGGCGCGCTCGGCGCGGTGGTGTCGCTCGACCCCGGCGGGTTCTGGCAGGGCTGGGAGAAGCCAGTATTTTACCAAAGCGTGAGGCTCTCCACCAAGCTGGTGAGAGCCCTGCAACCCGTGATGTCCGCCCTTACCGGCAACGCAGTGACGCGCACGGCGCTGTTCGCTCAGTTCTCGCATCACCCCTGGAAAATCCCCGCCCACGTGGCCCTGGACGAGATGCGTACCTTCGCTAACGCGCCTTCATTCGATGAATTGTTAAAAGATCTGGTTGAAGGCGAGCAGCAGCAGGGGGCCCCGAAGGGTTCCATTCCCGGGCCGTTGGTAATCGGCTGGGGCCGACAAGACTATGTGTGCCTGCCCAACCAGTCGAAACTGGCGCTCGAAAAATTCCCCGACGCCCGCCTGTACTGGTTTGAGAACTGCGGCCACTTCCCGCAGTGGGATCAGCCCGCCGAAGCCACCCGTCTCATCCTGGCCACTACTGGTGGCCAACGCTTCCTTGACGCCGACATTGCCCAGCATGCTCCTGCCTACGCCACCAAAAAGCCCGTGCCCAAAGCCGCCGTGGTGGCCGGCGTAGCGGCCCTGGTAGCCGGCAGCATTTGGCTGTTGATAAAGAAGAAAGCCCAGCGTAATTGATTTCAGTATCAACTCTACAGTCGTAACCCCGATACGAATAGCCCCACGCTAAGTACGGAGACGTTCACCGGAGTTAGAGCGCTATGGGCATGGGTTGCATGGGCCCCAACAGCCATGTCAGAAACGCCCGCTGCTCACTCGGGGGCTCCTGCCCGGGGAGGAAGTGCTAGCCCAAGTGCCAGTTGGCGGCGTGAAGTGCGCGCATTTATTTGGGTAGTAATACACTTATTTTACCGATAGACTTAAAAAAACGCTTCCCCATTCGTTGATTTAAATTCAATAGTTGCTGGATAAATATTCTTGTTTAGACCTATTTCTGGTACATCTTCTCCAATAATTAAATTAGTCTCGGTGCCATGAAATATGGGCCTATCAATCAGTTTTTCAACAGGTAAGTATTCGAAAATTCATATGTTTCGAACTCATACTTTGTATGAGTTATCGTTGCAAATCCATAGTTATATCTCTTGGTTTGGTAAGTCTGGTCGCCGTTGTGAAAGCTGAATTTATTATCAGAATTATAGTCTTGGGAATCAATTGCAAATAATATTATCCCTATTGCACCCGCGGTGAAGCCTGTTATTATTACTAGCTTGTCTAAAGCACTCAGTAAATAGATATATATTTTGGGAAGTAATTTGTATGCATAAAACACAGTTGTGCAAAATGATAAGTATTCAAATGAAAACATGAAATAGTTAGCGTAATCGCCTTGGGTTGAATAGCTGCTAAAGTAAAAAATATTGCGGATTAAGAAAAAAAACGAATAGGTAATCAATTGCTCTCACAATTTTATCTATTATCATGTAATTTGATAATACAAATCCTAGAATTGGAAACCCTAATAAGGAAATTTCGAATAGGTAATAAACGGCATTTATTATTCCTCTTCTAAAAGCCCTCAACTGTCTCGCCAAAATTTAGCACTTCCACGCCAGGCAGCGCAGCCGCTAAAATGCTGGCTCCCATTGCCGAACGGTAGCCGCCGGCGCAATGCACCAGCACGGGCTTGTCGCTGGGCACTTCGTGGGCGCGTTCGCGCAGCTCGGGGAGCGGGATGTTGATGGAAGCGGGAAAGACGGGCGTTTTAGCCTCAGCATAGTTGCGAACGTCGACAATAGTGAACTGCTCGGGGTGCCGGCGCACGGCTGCTACATCGGCCTCAGGTGCGGTGACAGGTAGTTGCGTCGGAGCCAGCAGGGCCCCTTTGATGTTGCCTTCGTAGCCGATTTTAGCCGCTTTGCGAATCACCGTGTCCAGCGCAATTTTGGCATCGGCCATTAAATAAAATCGTTCATGGGGCCCCACCACCGAGCCTAGCCAGGTTTCGAACTTGCTGCCATCCTGGATATTGAGGGCTCCAGGTAGATGGCCAGCACGAAATTTAACGGCGGGACGGGTGTCAATCAGCAGCACGTCGGGAGCCAGTGGCACGTTCGGCTCGAGGTGGGGAACGGCCCGTACGCTGTCTTCGTAGCCCTTGGCTCCCAGCCTGTTCAGTTGTACGCCGTGGCCAAAATACTTGGGCGCAAAGGGTTGGTCTTCGAGCAAAATCTTAATGAATTCCGGCTCTGACATGGGCTGGAGGGCGTAGTTGGTGGCCAACTCCTTGGCGATGGTGCTATCGAGGTCGGGGCTACTGGTTTTACCGCAGAGGCTGCCGGGGCCGTGGGCGGGATACACTTTGGTGCTGCCAGGCAACGTCATTAGCTTGCGGCGGGTGCTGCGGTAGAGCTGGGCCGCCAGGGCCTCGCGGGTGTGGCCGCCAACGGCCGCGTCCTCGCGCAAGTCGGGGCGGCCCACGTCGCCCACAAACAACGTGTCGCCCGTGAACACGGCGCGGGTCTGGGCTAGGTCATCCACGAGCAGGATGCTAATGGAATCGGGCGAGTGGCCGGGCGTGTTCAAAGCGTGCAGTTCCACAGTGCCCAGCGCGATTCGGTTGCCGTCGTCAAACGGTTGGTGCGGGTAACTGGCTCCCACCAGCTTGCTGCAATAAATAACGGCCCCAGTTTCTTCCGCAATTTCCAGGTGCGATGACACAAAATCGGCGTGCGGGTGCGTTTCTATTACCGCTACGATGCGCACCTCGTGCTCATCGGCGAAGTCGTAGTAAGGCTGGGGGTCGCGGCCGGGGTCGATGAGGGCCACTTGGCGGCCGCTACGCACGGCGTAGCTGGCGTGGGCCAGGCCCTTGTCGTAAAACTGCTGGATTTGCACGGTCGGGGCCGTGCCACTACTGGGAAGGGGAGGCATCTGCGAGGATTTTGGGTTTTGCGGACCGAGTTTGGGTTCTTGGAAAAGAACTCGCCAAACTCATTTCGACGCTGTCGGTCTCGTCAAATATAAAGCGCACGGCCCCAAAAAGGTGAGGCCCCGTGGCCCCGTGTCCGGCCAAACGCAAAAAAGCCCCGGCCAGACGACCAGGGCTTTTACACCAACGCGCGGTGGAATAACTTCGGCGTTAGTTGCTGGGGCTCATGCCCATGCGCTGCTGGCGCTTGGCGCGCATCTGGTTGTGGCGCTGCTGTTGCATGGCGGTGTACTTGGTATATTGGTCGGGGGTGAGGATGGTTTTGACCTGCGCTTCGTACTGAGAGTGGCTGGCCTGCATGGCTCGGTGCATGGCTTGGCGGTCGGCGGGGACCGGTGTAGTGCTGGTCATCGCCTGGCGCTCGGTGAGCAGGGCGGCCGCAAGCTGGCGCTGCTGGTCGGCGCTAAGGCCCAACTGCTGGGCCATTTTGTGGGAGCGCTGGTCGGCCATTTTCTCCGGCGACTTCATTTTGTGGTGGCCTCTCAGGGCCATCGCCGGGGCGGCCGGGGCCACGGAAGCAGTTTGGGCAAAAGCGCCGGTGGCGGCGAAGGCCAAAGCGGTAAGCAACACGAAAGATTTTTTCATGGAGATAAACAGGAAGATGAGTACGAGTAGATTGGACGGCGGCCGGCTCATCCGGCTCAAGCGGCTGTCCCCGACGCTTTGCAAGCGCGGTGCCAGGAATTCAGGCCAGGCCCAAAATTGCTGCCTATATTTCGGGCCCTGCGCCGCGTTTGGGTGCCGCAACTTTGGGGCTTTAACTACTCTCCTTCTTCATTTCCTATCTGTAAAATGGCCAATATTTTCGCTAAAAAACCACTGGCTGTGCTCCTGGGCGAGGCCAACTCCACCGGGCACGGCACCCTGAAGCGCACACTCGGCGCGGGCAACCTTGTGGCCTTGGGCGTGGGTGCCATCATCGGGGCCGGTTTATTTGTGCGCACCGCCGCTGCCGCCGCGCAGGCTTCGGGTTCCGGCGTCACGCTGGCATTCATTTTGGCTGCCTTCGGCTGCGTATTTGCCGGCCTGTGCTACGCCGAGTTTGCGGCCATGATTCCCATTGCAGGCTCGGCCTATACCTACGCCTACACTACCATGGGCGAATTCGTGGCCTGGGTTATCGGCTGGGCCCTGATTATGGAATATGCGCTGGGCGCTGCCACCGTGAGCATTGCCTGGAGCGAGTACCTAAACAAGCTGCTGGAGGTTTTTGGTACCAGTATACCGTATAGTTTATGCCATTCGCCCTTTGAGCACGCCGTGGTAAACGGCGTGTCGCAGCACGGCCTCATCAACCTGCCAGCGCTGCTGATTATCGTGGCCCTGAGCTTGCTGCTGGTGAAAGGCACCCAGGAATCGGCGCTGTTCAACGCCATTGTGGTGGTGCTGAAGGTGGTTATCGTGATTGTGTTCATCGCCGTGGGTTGGCAGTTCATCAACCCGGCCAACCACACACCCTACCTGATTCCGGCTGATGCCGTGGTGAAAAACGCCGCTGGCGGCGTGGTGCGCACCTACGAGGGCTGGAACAAGCACGGCCTGGGCGGCATTTTGGGCGGCGCGGGCATCGTGTTTTTCGCGTTCATTGGGTTCGATGCCGTGAGCACGGCCGCGCAGGAAGCCAAAAACCCCAAGCGCGACATGCCGATCGGTATTCTCGGTTCGCTGGCTATTTGCACAGTGCTTTACATTCTGTTCGGGCACGTCCTGACCGGCGTGGCCAACTGGCGTGAGTTTGCCGACCCGGCCCTGGGCGGCGAAGCCTCGGTGGCCTACGCCATTCGGGCGCACATGCCCGGCTACGGCTGGCTGGCCACGGCCGTGACGGTGGGCATACTGCTCGGCTTTACGTCGGTGATACTGGTCATGCTCATGGGCCAAAGCCGGGTGTTTTTCTCGATGGCCAAAGACGGTCTCATGCCCAAGGCTTTCTCCGAACTGCATCCCCGGTTCAGCACCCCCTACAAATCCAACCTGATGCTGATGGTGTTCGTGGGCTTGTTTGCGGCCTTCGTGCCCGGCTCGCTGGCTGGCGACCTCACCTCTTTTGGTACGCTGCTGGCCTTTGTGCTGGTGAGCCTCGGCGTCTGGATTATGCGTCGTTCCGACCCGGACCAGCCCCGGCCGTTCCGCTCGCCGCTTTCTACGCCGGCTTTCCCGCTGGTGCCCATCATGGGGGCCCTCGTTTGCCTAGCTCTGATTGCCGGCCTCGATTCTTTTACTTTGAAAGTGGCCTTCGCCTGGATGGGCTTGGGCTTCGTCGTGTACTTCATTTACGGCCGCCGCAATTCTAAGCTTCAGCAAGGCATCGTGGTGGTGCCCACGGAGATGGACGAAGAAGCCTTCATTAAGCCTGATTCGAGCAATCGTTAAAATTCAAAACAATGGGCTAACCAATTGCTGGGGTGGCACCGTGAGGTGCCACCCCTTTTTTTGCGTGGTTACGCTGCCAGCCCTTTCACCACGGAGCTACTCACCAGCAGCAAAAACCGGTTGAGTAACTTCCCAACAGTCATGAACTTGTTGAGGCTGCCAGCTGACTTTTACCGCTTCTTTGGCTGTGCTACTTCTTGGCCGCGGCCGCCTTTACTTCACTTTGTAGCTTAATAACCTTGTCGCCGTTGTCTTGCACGATGACTAAGGCCGGGTCGTCGGCCGAGCCGTTGCGGTGAATTTCGCTGCCCTTGATGGTGCGCACAATAGGCTCTTTGTGTACGGATTCAATTTTGCCGGTGGCCGTGCCGGTGCCGTATTTCCAGGAAACTTTGCTGCCTTTGCGCATAGCGAATTGGGAAGAGGAATGGATCGGTTAATTGCTTACTGCTAACAAGGCCCGGCCGTTGTCGCCCAAGGTCCGTTTCACCGAATAAGCCACCTTCGGTCGGGCCAAATGCTACCAGCCGAGTGTTTCCGCCGTTCGTAGCGTCTTTTGTGTCCGTATCATCAATTACCAACGTGTGCGGCCCACCCGCGCCCCTGCCCATGCTCCGATTGCTGCCGCTGCTGTTGTTGTTTTGTTCGCTGGGGGCCGCCGCCCAGGGCCTTTTTCAGCCCGACGAGCGCGCCTACTACGGTCTGATTGACCGGGGCAGCGGGCGCTGCCTCGACGTTGCCGGGGCCGGTACCAGCGCCGGCGACGCGGCCGTGCAGTGGGAATTTACCCACGCTGGCAGCCAGCAGTGGCGTTTCGTGCCGGTAGGCGTGGGCAGCGATTACTTCCGCATCGAGGCCCGGCACAGTACCCAGTGCCTGACCGTGGATAAGCCCGGTGAAGGCGTGCCGCTGGTGCAACGGCCTTTCCAGGGTGGGCTCGGGCAGCAGTGGCGGCTGATGCCGGCGGGCCCGGCGGGCAGCTTTCTACTCGAAAACCGCTTGGAGAACCGCGTGGCCGCCCTGGCCGCCTCCGACAAATTCAACGGCACGCCCGTGCAGGCACAGAAGGCCAACGGGCGGGCCAGCCAGCAGTGGCACTTATTTCGGCTGCGCCTGAACGTGGCCCCGGGTGCGGGCTTCGGCGCGCGCGAGCCGCTGACTGCATTGAACTCGGCGGGCTTTGAGTTCGCGCCGGTGCTGGCTCCCGACGGCAAAACTCTGTACTTCGGCCGCACCAAATTTGCCGGCAATACCGAGGGCAATGCCGACACCGGCGACGCCTGGGTTGCTCAAAGCGCCGACCAAGGCCGTACTTGGGACCCGCCCAAGCGCCTTGACGCCCTCAATACCGCCCAAAATAATGGCGTACTGGCCGTGTTGGGATCCCAGGGCCAAACGCTACTAGTGCGCGGTACCTATGAGCGCGACGGTACTTTTCGCGACGAGGGCCTGAGCCGGGTGTCTCGCGCCGCTACAGCCTCCGGCGCCACCCCCAAAACCGCGCGCCCTGAGGCCGTGCGCATAGCCAACTACTACACTGCTGTGCCCGCCACGGGCTTTTTTATGACGTCGGACGAGAAAATCTTGTTGCTCTCGCTGGAGCGCGGTGACGCAGAAGGCGGCAACGACCTCTACCTGAGCCGGTCCGACGACACGGGCGGCTATTCCACTCCCCAAAGCCTGGGGCCGGTGCTGAACTCGCCGGGGTTTGACTTCGCGCCGTGGTTGGCCCCCGACGGCAAAACCTTATACTTCAGTTCGTACGGCCACATGGGCTACGGCGGGGCCGACGTGTTTGTGAGCCAACGCCTTGATGAGTCGTGGGCCAAGTGGAGCGAACCCCAGAACCTGGGCCCCGCTCTGAACGGTCCCGGCTTCGACGCTTACTTTAGCATCACACCCGACGGCCGGACGGCCTACTTTGCGTCGTCGGCCACCGCTAACGCTTCAGCCGACCTGTTCCGGGCCGGTCGGGCGGCCCCCGACACGGCTCGGGTGGCGGCGGGGCCCGCGCCGGTGTCGGAAACCCATCGCGCCTTCGTGAGCGGCCGCGTGCTCGACGGCCGCAGCCGCCAGCCAGTGCCAGGGGCCGTGGTGCGGGCGGTGTTGCTGTCTAATGCCGAGGGTGTGCAGTTCGACGCCACGGCCCGCACCGATGCTACGGGCGGCTACACGCTCTCGGTGCTGGCCGGGCGCTACCGCGTGACCGGGGCCAGCGGCCTGCTCACCAGCCTTGACACGCTGGTCCTGGCCGGCAACTCGGGCCACGACCTGTTGTTACGCCCCGCCGCCGTAGGTACTAAAATGGACCTGCCCAGCCTCATTTTCGCGCAGGGTAAGGCCGGACTGCTGGGGCCTTCCTACGCCGAGTTGAACCGCTTGGCCATTGCCTTGCAGGCCGAGCCTAACGCTGAAATTCGCCTCGAAGGCCACACCGACAACTTGGGCCCGGCAGACAAAAACCAGCAGCTCTCCGAAGACCGGGTGGCTGAGGTGAAGCGCTACCTCGTGAAGCGCGGTATTGACGAGCGGCGGATTACCACCGTCGGGTACGGCGGCTCGCGGCCTCGCTTCGCCAACGACCGCGAAGAAACCCGCCGTCTCAACCGCCGCGTGGAACTGGTGATTGTAAAGTAGCGGCCCAGATACGGTGCGCTCTTTGGTGCTACGCACCAAACCCTAAAAAGTTACATCTTGCCAGCTTAGAAGCGCTGTTGGTACCAGCCCCGCTAACTGTTCTGCTTAAGCCCCCGCTTTTACACGTAGCAGGGGCTTTTTTATGGATGATTTCAATCGTTTAGCCATCGCGCACCCGCTTGTTCGAATGTAAGGCGGCGGCCGGGCCTTTGGGATTCGAATAACAGCGGGTGGGTACGCTCTGCGGCAATATCGGGAGGCCTAAAGCGACCGGAAGGCCGCACATCGCGGGAAATCGAGCAACAGCAAAAGTGCAAAATATTGTCATTTTTTCTACTCCGATGAAAGGGGAAAAATGGTAAAAAACGCCGTTAGCGAGACAGTATGGCGCATCAGCGCCGCGAACGAATACCTGTTTGGGAGCTGATTAAGGCAGTTGTTAGTCAGGCAATACTCGGCTGTATGGGTCATGCCTAGTAGTTTTGTGCAATAAGCATGGTTTTAATAAAATACAAGACTTGCTTACAGACTACCATTAATAGTACAATTTCCCTTTATAGTATGACAACACTTTTTAATCGAGCCAGCCGAATGGTGGCCGCAGGATTGCTGCTAGCGGCGGGGCCTGCGTGGGGCCAGTTTAACCCTGGTTCTTACTACCGGATTAAGTCGCAATCCAGCGGTAAATGCCTCGACATTTACGGTATTTCGCTGGTGGAAGGAGCTCCAGCGGTGCAGTGGGACAACAACGGTGGCTACAACCAAGAGTGGCAGATTCTGGACACCGGCGGTGGGTATTTTAAGTTGATCTCTCGTAACAGCGGCAAATGCCTAGACGTGGCTGGGGTCTCGCTGCAAGACGGCGCACAAGTGCATCAGTGGAACTATCTTGGTAATGATAACCAGCGCTGGGGCATAGTTGCGTTGCCTGGCGGCGGCTTCTCATTTACGGCCAAGCACAGCAACATGCTGCTTCAGGTCGCCAATAACTCGCTCGACAACGGTGCCATGGTGCAGCAGGGCATTGCTCAATCGTGCTCCTCAGGTGGAACACAGGTGGTCAGCGCGGCCCAGCCCACCAGCGGTATCCAGTCCATCAGTATAGCTCAGTCGGCCAGCGAAGCGGGGACGAGCGATAATGCATCGTCGCCGAAGTCGACCACCGGCCGCCTAGCCGCTTACCCCAACCCGGCCAACGATTTTATAACCGTACTGCTGCCCAACGGCGAGCGTCCCACCGCCCCTGTGTCGGTGTACGACGCGCTGGGCCGCCTCGTGCCGCACCAGCCCCTCGACGGCAACGGCCGCATGGCCGTGGGCCAGCTGCCGTCCGGCTCGTACGCTCTAGCCGTAGGCCAAGGCGGGAAACAACTGCGGCAGCGTATTGTCGTGGCGCATGAAGGCTCGGCCGCTGCCAGCACCGGGCAGGCACTGGTACTCGCTGGGGCCCAGTCGGCCACCCTGGCCACTGCTGCTGGGGCCTGCTCCCAGGCCTGGTACATTGAAGAAGTTGGCGGCACCGTCGTGCCGTCCATTGCTTCCCCGACCACGGACCTGACTACTTACCGGCAATTGGCCCAGAATTACTCGCTGGCCTCGGGCATGACCTACCGCTATAGCTCACCCAGCACCTTGGACAACAGCGGGCTGCCGACTCAATACAAGCCCAGCGACAAACACTTCGACAACCATGGCAACGGCAACGGCTGGGATTACGAAGTAGCCGGACCCCAGAACGCCAACATGAACGACTTCAGCACCACCCAGGGTCAAGTTTTGCACGTGGCCGATAATTCTACCGACGTAGGCGTTGATATTATCCAGACGCTGCTCATGGCCGAGAATACCTATAGCTCAAAGCCACAATTACCCTGGGTATACTACGGCGGCGGTCACCCCGACCCCGATGCGCTTAGCTACGCGGCCACCACCGGGGCGCTGCACCAGCCCACGGCCATCGGTCGCTCTTATGGCTTCGCAAACTGGGGCTCCAACGATATAGTGTGTTTCCAGTCGGGCGTCATCGCTGCCTTTGGCACCAATACCAGCCGTGGCACGGCGTGGTTGAAACTGCCCGCCAACAAGGTTCCCACGGCCGTAGCCATCACCGACAATAATGAATTTGCCCTTGTGACGGTGTGGGATACCGACGCCCTCAAGGGCCAGGTGGCCGTGCTGGCGCTGGGCACGGGCAACGGCTTTTGGGGCGACTGGACGTATGTGTACCCAGGCTTGCGCAATCGGGGCTTGTTCACGTTCATCAAGCTTTTGGGCTACGTGGACTTGCCCGGTGTAACCCAGCCCACCGAAATTTCGGCCTCGACTGACTTTCCCGCCACATCCGACTATAACAACGGCTGGATGCAGTCGCCTGACGGCAACGATGGGCGCTACCACGAATTACAACTTCCGCTCAACAACGAAACCAATCGTCAGAGCTTCATAGGCGGCCCTAACAGGTACCGCTATTCAAAAGGCGGCTTCGCCGTTATCACCAGCAAGGCCGAAAAAAAGGTGGTTTTCCTGGATCTGAACCCGCTGTTTGATCAGATGCAGCGGATGTACTTCGGCTCGCTCAGCGACTTCAACCTGACTCAAAACGTGGGCCAGCAGGATGGGCAGTGGCCCTACGCCTTTTCGGTAGCTTCGGGGTCTGCCCCAGTAGTGGTGAAAACGGTATCCCTGACCCAGGCCCCCACCGCGGTGCGCACCAGCTTGGTGCCGGGCGTCAACCAGGCTTACGTGGCCACCCAAGACGGCACCTTGCACGTATTCAGCGTGGGCGGCTACGGCACGGCTACCGGCGGCACACCTACGGACATTGCCGAGGTGGGTAGCGTAGCGGTGGGTAGTAACCCCACTAGCATCGCCTATGCCAAAGATAAGGGCTGGGGTAATGCCAGCACCCTGGGCACCCAACTCATCGTAGTGGTACGGGGCGAGCGAGCCATCAAGTGGGTTAAACTGGCTGGCACCACGGGCAGTGTATTCAAAACCCTGCGCGACTCGCGCTTGCTAGACCCGGTGTGGGTGGAAGACAGCGACAACCACGGCACCGAATCGTCCCTCGTGTCGGTGGCTGACTACAGCGGCAAGCAAATCTCTAATTATCGCTACGGGCCCGTTGTTTTCCATACCAACGGCGGGGCGACATACAACATGGGCTCCAGCGGCACTGACGAGTTCGAGTTTGGCGGGTCTTACCCGGTGGCCGGCCGGCCGTTCCAGTTCTCGGGTACCAACGTGCCGTAGAGAATCCCAGCGGTGTCCGGTACAAAAAGGTCGTGGCGGCTTCGCAGGTATGCGAGGCGGCCACGACCTTTTTGCGATGTGTAGTTGCCCGATCTGTCTGGTTGAAAGTGCTTCGGGACCGCGCCGTCTGATGCGTGGAACGAAAAGAAACGGTGAAACCAGCCGTTCTTAGAGGGGGCATTCAAAAAGGACAGCAATTTGACTTCATGGAATGAACCGACGCGCCTATCCAACGGATACCTGTGATAATGAGTGGGCTACTCTGGCGCCACTCTTGGCCGAAACGATTTACGGCCGGCCCTTGCTGCACTCACTGCGGGAAATGGTGAACGCAATTTGCTGCCAGGGCCGCGCCGGGTGCGCTTGGCGCCAGTTGCCCCACGATTTGCCGCCCCATCAAGCTGTACTGTCGCGGTTTCGCCGCTGGCGCGAAGACGGCACGCGGGAGCGGGTTCCTGACGAGTTGCGGTGCCAGTTACGGGTCGCCCCAGGGCGGTAGGCCGAACCAACGGCGGGCGTTCCGGATTCACAATCGGTACGCACGGGCGGTAAAAGGGGGGCTGTCGCGACTACGACACGGGTGAGCAGGTGCCTGCTAGCCGCAAGCATCATATCCTAGTCGGCACGGAAGGGCTCTTGCTGGTCGTGCACGTCAGTCGGGCAACGAGCAGGAGCGGCTGGGGGCCGCGCAGGCCTTTGCCACGGCGGCCCGGCAGGTGCCCACCTGCGCAGAGCCTGGGCCGGCGGCGGCTCAGCGGGCCGCTGGTGAAGCGCGATGGCGTGGCGATGTGTGCTGGTCGACATCGTCGTAAAGCCGGCCGATCAGAGGGGCTCTGCGGTACTCCCACGCCGCTGGGTCGTCGAGCGCACGTTTGGCTGGTTCGGCAAGTACCGCCGCTTGGCCGAGCGTAATTTTGAAACCAGTCCTGCGAACCGTGAAGCTTGGATTCAAA
>JANPOR010000031.1:0-2270 GCA_031428075.1 Hymenobacter sp.
CCCCCTGCCTAACCCCCCAAACCCAACGGCAACACCCCCCCCCCGGGGGGGCGGGCCCCGCCCCGCGGGGGGGGGCGACGCCGACCCTACGACCGGCTACGAGGTGCGCGTGGACGGCCAGGACCTGGTAATTGGCGGCACCAGCGCTGTGGCCCCGCTCTGGGCGGGGCTAGTGGCCTTACTCAACCATCGGCTCGGGCGGCCAGCCGGCTTTCTCAACCCGTTGCTGTACGGCTCACTGGCTGGCAAGGGCGTATTCCACGACATCGTATCCGGCACTAATGGAGCCTACACGGCCAGTGCCGGGTGGGACGCCTGCACCGGGTGGGGCAGCCCCGACGGCAGTGCCCTGCTAGCGGCCCTGGCCCCGGGGCCCCCGAACACCTGATAGGCGCGGACAGCGCGGGCGGTTGGCTTCGAACACGGCCGGGTAAGTGGCACCTCAGTTTATAAGCTTTTCGGATATTCGCCCCAAGCCCCTGCAGGTATAAAAGGCCGGGCTGCTCCTTCTGATTATTACGACTAGCTTTTGGCATTATGAATACTGCTGGAACCCGAATATTGGCCAGGGCGCTGGTGGTAGTACCCACCAGCACCGCTTGGCCTGGGCTCGCCCAGGTGGCGCCGGGCCCCGTAAGCATCACCGTTGATGTGGCAGAGCCCATCGGCCCCGTGCCGCCCGTGTGGGCCTATTTCGGCTACGACGAACCCAACTATACCTACCTGCCGGACGGCCAGAAGCTGTTGACGGAACTGGCGGCCCTCAGCCCCGGGCCGGTGTACGTGCGGGCCCACAACTTACTGACTTCCGGCGACGGCACCGCGGCCCTGAAATGGGGCTCGACCAACGCCTACGCCGAAGACGCGCAGGGTCGGCCGGTGTACAGCCGGAAAATCGTGGATTGGATTTTCGACACGTACCTGAAGCGGGGCATGAAACCTATTAACCAAATTGGCTTCATGCCCGAGGCACTCTGAGGTGGTCGGGTAAACCTGGACAGAATAGGGTGGTATCCTTCCTTTGTCATGAAAGACACTTCAAAACCTGATAAGCGCCGCAAATTCGACGCGGCCTTCCGCGCCGAAGCCCTGCGCCTGGCCGCGCAAAGCCGCTCAACCCAAGCCGCCGCCCGGGCGCTCAACATCGCCCCCAAACGCCTCTACCAGTGGCAAAAAGCGGCCCAAACGCCGGTTGCGGCGACTTTGGGCGCGGCGTTGGACCCGGCTACGGCCCTTGAGCTGCGTCAACTGCGGGCCTTGTCCCGGCGGCAGGCGCAGGAACTGGACATGTTAAAAAAAGCCATTGCCCGTTGCCTGCTATGAGCGCAGGCTCTCGCAGACACCGGACCAATGAGCCGCTACCGCTTCATTGCCGCCGAGCGCGGCCACTACCCCGTGCGGCGGCTCTGCCAAGTGCTGGGCGTGCCGGCCAGCGGCTTTTACGCCTGGCAGGCCACGGAACAACGGACGGTGGAGAGCCCGAAAACGCCGGTCTGGGAAACACTGTTAGTCAAGGTCTTTGGTTCCCATAAACGCTGCTACGGCACCCGTCGGCTGCAGGTGGCCCTGCGCCACCAAGGGCACCGGGTGGGCCGTCAGCGCCTGCGTACGGCCATGCGGCGCCGGGGCCTGCGTGCGCTGCAGCCCAAAGCTTACACCCCGCGCACGACCGACTCGACCCACGGGCTGCGGTGCGCCCCGAACCGGCTGCTCGACCAGCCCAACCCCACCCAGGCCAATCAAGTCTGGGTCTCGGACAGCACGTATCTGCCGCTCGCGGACGGCACCTGGGTCGTACCCGGCAGGGCCTACTTGTGCGCCTTTCAGGACGTGGCCAGTAAGCAGGTGCTGGGCTGACGCGTGGCGGCCACCATGCCCGAAGAATTGGTGACGATGGCCTTGCAACGGGCTTTTTTGGCCCAACCGCCCACCCCGGAGCTGATCGTGCACGCCGATCGGGGCGGCCGGTACTGCGGCAACGCCTACCGGGCCCTGTTGCACCAGCATGGGGCCGTGCGCTCGCAGAGCCGCCGCGGGGACTGTTACGATAATGCCCTACCGGGTACGACCCAGGCGGAAAGCCTGTGGTCCCGCTTCAAAACCGAAGAGCTCGAGCGTCGGGAATGGACCGTTTTTGCCGACTTAGCCGACGCGCAGGCCAGCGCCACCCGCTATTTTGACTATTATAATCACCAACGCTTACACGCCAGTATCGGCTATCAGTTCCCGTACATCGTTCATCAACAGTCACTTCAAACTACTGCCCTAAA
>JANPOR010000032.1:0-2878 GCA_031428075.1 Hymenobacter sp.
AGTGGCCTTGCCCCGGCCGCTGCTGGCCGCGAAAACACGTGCTTGCAGACGAAACAGTCGCACCGAAACCTCAAATCGGGCAATCGCAAAGGACCTGCGCTAAAACTGAACCTCCTAACCCAGGTTCTGCAACAGCCACGACCGTTTCGCTGAACGAGCAACTTTTGCTCATTTTGTACAGGCGTTACTTATTCAGACCTGCAGCTAACATTTCGAGGTACGCCTGTATGCGCGGTAAAGCCGCTCCCTGTGCCATATCGAGCACAGCGACCTGGTCGATTGGCACGGCATCCATGCGCGCTGAAAACAGCGCGGACCACAGCCACTCCTCCAACTCGTCGTGCCAGGTGGTGATCACATCGTGGGGCGGCAAGTAAAGGGCTTCCACCTCTCGAAAGACAATCTCTTCATCGAATAAGTCGTGGACCCGTTCGCTCGCGGCGCCCAAAGTACAGACCCCGGCCACGTCCCGCAACAATAGTTTAGCCACGACTTCGTCGGCATAGGAACGGCGTTTTTCCTCCATCACCAGCACGCACAGCCACCGGTGTTGCGGTAGCTGGTCCAGCCATTTTCGGTCCGTACCATATTCGACGAACGAGCCGGTTCGATTGTTAATTTCCATCGGTTGCTCACAAACGTACGCGCCATGCTATCGATGTTCGTGATCCTCCTTTTACTCGTCGGACCATTTCGCTAGACTAGGCACGTGACGGCCAAGCCCATGAGGGCCGTGAGCCTAAAGAGCACCGAAGCCAAGCGGGTCGCCCGCTTAAGGTACTGCGCCGACTGGGGGCGCTCCTTTAAGGAGGTAGGGAAGGCGAATGGAATCACGGCGTGCGAAGGAATAGGAGTGCGATGGATGCTGTATCGCCGTTGCCGCTGACGCATCATAGGGAAACAACAAACCGCTGTTCTGCAACAGGCTCCTTTGCCTATTCAAACCGTTTTTGTAAACGGTCGCCTTGCGGCCTAGAGTCGCTACCTGCCTCTTGCCAGCCGCCCGCGGACCGCGCCGGTTTCGGGTGGCGGGTTCCCGCGGGCCTCCCGGGTTTGCGCCCGCTGCCCCTCTGTGCCCGGTTCGGCCGGGCCCGGCCCCAAAACCCTCGCCGGCCGCGGGCGGTTGGGGCAGGGTATGATGACTTCCCCTTACCACGCGGGCGAACGGCAGGTGCAGCAACGCCTCGGCGAAGCGCCAACAGCCGACCGCCACGCCGCGGCCATTCGCCCCACCATTCCGGCCGGCGTCGCCGGGCAACTGGCCCGCCAGCCGCTGGTCCTCGTCAGCTCGCTCGACGCCGACGGGCGGGTGTGGACGTCGGCGGTGCAGGGGGTGCCCGGCTTTGCCCGCGTTCCCAAGCCCACGCAATTGGCCTTGGACTTGGCGCTGGTCGTGCCGGCCCGCGGGGACGTCTTGTGGGCCAACCTGGCCCGGCAGCCGGCGGTGAGCTTGCTCTTCCTCGACTTTCCCACCAAGTGGCGGTTCCGGGTCAACGGCCGCGCCCGGGCCGCCGCGCCGGGGTGGGTGGTGGACGTGGACCAGGCCTTTCTCAACTGCCCCAAGTACCTGCCCGACCACCCCGCTGCGTTGCCCGGTGCCGGCGCCAGGTCGGGGGGGGGGCGCACGGCGGGCTTGGGCGGACCGCCGGCCTTGGCGGCGTGGCTGCGCCGAGCCGATTCGTTTTTTGTCGGCAGCAGCGACGGCGCCCAGGCTTTGGACACGGCCTACCGCGGCGGCCCGGCCGGCTTCGTGCGCCTCGGCGCCGACGGCACCCTGCTGGTGCCCGACTACGCGGGCAACAGCATGTACAATTCCTTGGGCAACTTCGCGCTGTGCGCCGCCGCCGGCCTGTTGTTCCTCGACTCGGCCACCGGCCGCGCCCTGCAGCTGACCGGCCGCGCCGAGGTGCTGTGGTCCGGTGCGGGCCCCGCGGCGGCCACCGGCGGCACCGGCCGCTACTGGCGGTTCACCCCCGCGGCGTGGGCGGAGGCCCCGCTGCCGGCCCCGCTGCCGTTTCGCCAGTCGGCGGCCGCGGTCGGCCAGCCCTCGGTGGGCAGGGATACATAAACACACCTTTCTTCTGAACCATGGGCCCGCTTTCCTTCGCCGCGCCTTACCACACCCACCAGCCGAGCAGCCGGAACAGGCCCGCAGCGAGGGCCCCCACACAGCCCCAAGGCAGGGGCGCCACCCGGTGAAGTTGCGCCAGGGCCCAGCCCCCGGGCAGAAAATAGCCGCGCCCGGCGTTGTCCGGGGACGACAAGGCCCACACCTGCCCGCAGGTGCGGCACTGCCGGAACTGCGCGGGGTCGCGGAGAGCAAACAGCGCGCGTGCGGGCCAGTTCCCGGGCCGTTCGCACCAGACGAGGCCCCGGAGCCGCAACGCGTGTTCAAACGCTTCAAACGCCTGCCACGAGGCAAATCGCGGGAAGTCCTGCTCAAAACACGCTGCACACATCGGTCGAGACTTACCGGCAGGCGGATGACTTCCGCCCGACAAAGAAAGGCTCCTGTTTTTAAACAGCGTGCGTTTACCTTGGGAGCGTTTTGCTGAACGTAAGCCATGCCCCAATTCTGTGCGGCTTAGCCAGACCACCACAGTTTTTCCCTATTTTTTAACAACACCAAGAGAAGGAAGGTGATTTTCACGAGGTTGGGGTTTCGGCAAATGTTTTTGGGCAGAAAAAAGGGGAGGAGGCCTGTGGCACTACGCGGCGCCGGTGGCCGGCTCCGGCACCGGGCGCCGGCCAAGAGCCTGTCCGTAGCCGGGCTCTTGGCGTAGCTGCTGAGCTACCGGCTCAGCATTACCCGCTGGGTGAAAAGCCGGTTATTCAGCTGTAGGCGGCAGGTGTAGAGCCCTTCGGCGAGGTCCTTACC
>JANPOR010000033.1:0-2947 GCA_031428075.1 Hymenobacter sp.
GTGCCGCCGACCTGGTAGCCCGAGTGCCGCTCCGCCAAGTACCCGGTATAGGTCCAAAAGGCGGTGGCCCACACCGTATGCGTCCAAGAGCGATGGTGCGTGAAAGGCGCCAGGGCCACAAAGGCCCCCAGCAGGCTCAGCCATACTTGGTCGGTGTAAAGACCCGCCACGCCGGTGGCGAGGCCGGTGAATAGCAGCGCCAGCCGCCGCGCCGAGCCGCCCTGCATACCCGCCCCAATCAGGGCAAAGCCCAAGGCAATGGTGTAGTACAGCCGCTGGCCGCCGCTCGGGTGCAGCCGCAGGTAGCTGTAGGCCGCCAGCCCCAGCGCCGTGGCCACAAAGGCCCAGCGCACGTAGTGCTGTGCGAAGCCCAAGCGCTGGCTCAGCCGGCTTTCGGGGTGGTCGAGATCGGGGGCCAGGGCCGAAAAGCCAGCCAGCGCAATGCCAGGCAACGAAAACGGTACGCCCGGCACCAAGCCCGCAATGGCCACGCCCGTGATGAGGCCGATGGCCAGGTGAGAAGAGCCGCGCACGGAAACAATTCAGAATGAGAAACTGCCGCAAAAATACGCGGCCCAACCCAGCGGGCCCCGGAAACCTTCGCGGCGGCCCGGGTGTATTGACTTTGCCAGCCCGGCCGGAAACCATTCCGGCCGGGCTGCTTTACGTGTCTTCGTCTAGCCCCACCCGCTGTGCAAGTAGCTGATTTTCTTCGCTTATATCGCCTTTCGCCTGAGATACAAACCTTGGCCGGTCGCCTGCGCGGGGCCGCCAAGCCTGCCCCTGCCGGCGTGCGCCTGCACTTACGCGGCCTCGTAGGCAGCCAGGATGCCGTGGTGGTCGCGGCGGCGGCCAACCCACAGCACGCGCACGTTTTTGTGTTGCACGACAAGGAGGAAGCCGCCTATTTTCTGGCCGATTTGCAGCATTTGCTGCCCGAAGGAGCCGAAGCGCTACTTTTCCCCAGCCCGTACAAGCGGCCCTACCAGTTCGACGAAACCGAGAACGCCAACGTACTGATGCGCGCCGAGGCCCTGAACCGGCTCAACACCGTGCGCGGCGGCGCAGCCGGCCAAGGCGTATTCATCGTGACGTACCCGGAGGCCCTAACAGAAAAGGTTATCAACCGCCAGAGCTTGGTGAAGAACACGTTCACGGCCAAGGTGGGCGACAAGCTGGACGTAAATTTTCTGGGCGAATTGCTGGGCGAGTACGACTTTGAAAAGACGGATTTTGTGTACGAGGCCGGGCAATATGCCGTGCGGGGCGGCATCGTGGACGTGTTCAGCTATGCCAACGATTTGCCCTTTCGGCTTGAGTTGTTTGGCGACGAGATTGAGTGCATCCGCACGTTCAATCCTGAGACGCAACTCTCAGTGGAGGCGCGACCGCAGGTGAGCATCATTCCCAACGTGCAAACCAAATTGCTGCAGGAAAAACGGGAGGCTTTCTTTGATTTTCTACCTCACACGGCCTGTTTGTGGCTAAAAGACGTGCGCCAGGCCTTGGACGTAGTGACGGAATTATTTGACAAAGCGGAGGCTAATTTCAAGCAGATGCTGGGCGAGGGTGGCGGAATGCAAATTGTGAGCAAGCCGGCCGATTTATTCGAATCGGGTAAGAATTTTAAGAAGTCGCTCGACGAATTCGCAGTGGTGGAATTCGGTAAACGATTTTATTTTAAAAACGCTGATACATTTCAATTTACCGCCAAGCCGCAGCCGAGTTTCAACAAAGAATTTCCGCGCATGGCGAAGAATCTACGCGAAAATCAATTGCGCGACTTCACCACCATTATTGCAGCCGACACGGTGCGGCAGGCCGACCGGCTGCGCACGATTTTCGACGAGATTGACAACAACGTACAGTTTCAGCACCTGCTCATGGCCCTGCGCGAGGGTTATGTGGACGAGCAGCTCGGGCTAGCCATATACACCGATCATCAACTTTTCGAGCGGTTTTACCGGGCCCAGGAAGCGAAGAAGTTTTCGAAGAAAAAGGCCCTTACGCTGCGCGAATTAAAAACCCTGCAACCGGGTGATTATGTAACGCACCAAGACTATGGCATTGCCCGTTTTGCGGGCCTGACGCAGGTGGATATCAACGGGCAAATCCAAGAAGCCATTCGGCTGGTGTACCGCGACGATGACGTGCTGACGGTGAGTATCCACGCGCTGCACAAGATTGCCAAATACAGCGGGGCCGAAGGGGCCCCGCCCACGATGAGCAAGTTGGGCTCACCGGAGTGGGAGAACAAAAAGAAAGCCGTTAAAAAGAAGGTTAAGGACATCGCGGCCGACCTTATTCGGCTGTATGCCAAGCGCAAGACGGCCCCGGGGTTCGCGTTTTCGCCCGACGGCTTTATGCAAGCCGAGCTGGAATCGAGCTTTATTTACGAAGACACGCCCGACCAGGCTAAGGCCACCGAGGATGTGAAGCACGACATGCAGCAGCCCCACCCCATGGACCGGCTTATCTGCGGTGACGTAGGCTTTGGCAAGACGGAAGTAGCCATTCGGGCGGCGTTTAAGGCCGTAGCCGATGGCAAGCAGGCGGCGGTGCTGGTGCCGACAACCATCTTGGCTATGCAGCACTACAAGACATTCAGGGACCGGCTGGCCACGCTACCGGTGACCGTGGAGTACGTGAACCGTTTCAAAAGCACGAAGCAAATTAAGGAGAAGCTGCAACGCGTGTCCGAGGGTAAAAACGATATTTTAATTGGCACGCACCGGCTCACCAACAAAGACATTATATTCAAAGACCTGGGCTTGTTAATTATCGACGAAGAGCAGAAATTCGGCGTCAAGACTAAGGATAAGCTCAAGGAGTTGTAGGTAAACGTGGTCACGCTCACACTGTCGGCTACGCCGATCCCGCTCACGCTGCACTTCTCGCTGATGGGGGCCCGGGTCTTGTCGGTTATTGCCACGCCGCCGCCTAACCG
>JANPOR010000034.1:0-1770 GCA_031428075.1 Hymenobacter sp.
GCATAGCCGAATCGTGTTTGTCAAGGGCCAAATGGTGTTTCGGGAAGCCGAGTCGTATTTCCGAACGGCCAAATACCGGTCAGCTACAACCGAGGTTTACTTTACCCACACCTTGCAGGGCTCCGGTGGAGCAATTCCACCGGGTAATTACCCCAATTCTATGCAATGAAGTAGTTTCAAGAAGATCAATTGGTTATGCGTGGCCACGTAATAGCTTTTGTAGCCGAGGATGAAGCTGTCCTGGCCCTCAGCGAAATGACCGCCGCGCAGGCCACCGCCGCCACGGCGCTGTACGAAGAAGTAGCGGCCGCCCGCAGCGGCACCGCCAAGCGCACCAACGCGCTGTCGGCCGCCGCCAAAGCCGCCCGCACGGAGCTGCTGAATTTACTACCGGCCCTGCTGGGCCCTCTGGCCCGGGTGGTAACCCGCTTGGCCGACGTCGATTTACAGGCCGCGGCCATGCTCTCCAGCAGGCAGCTGCGCAAGCTGCGGCCGCTGGCGTTCATCGGCGTCGTTGGCTCGGTACTGGGCAGCGCCGCCCAACCCGACGGCCCCCGGGCTAGCCAGGCAAGGCCTCACGGCCCCCGTCCTTAAGCCCCTCGCCGACGCCCTAGTGCCTTCCGCACCGTCCAGCCCGCCACCCGCAAAACTATCGACCAGCGGGTGCTCTCCGATGCGGCCCTCGAAAACCTGCTCGCCACTCTCATAAACGAGGTGCGCACCCTCGACGAGGACATGAAAGCGTTCAAGCTGCTGGACCGGCCGCTTTACGACAACTACGTGCAGGTGCGCAAGATTATCAGTCCGGGGGCGGCAGCGGCACGAAGGCGAAATCAGCCGTGACGCCGGGGGCTTAAGTTTCTCTAGCTTTAAAGATGGGGCCACCCGCTTCCAATGGGGAGCGGGCGGTTTTGTACTTTGCCTATTAGCAACTTCGGAAAAGCATGACTTATTAGACCAAACTCTATTCTTTCTAAATTACTGTTCATTAGTGCTCCACTTTTCTGTGAAGTCTGGAGAGCCGTTAGTTTGTATAAAATATTCGAATGTCTGTAGGCTCCCCCTGTAAGTAGGCCAGTCAAAAATAGAGAGAAGTAGTAACTTTTCACTTTCTCTATTTTTAACTGTTCATGAAAAAGAGTCGTTTTAGCGAAGCCCAGATTCTGGGGATTTTGCGTCAACAAGACCAGGGTCAGACCGTGGCCCAAATTTGCCGGGAACACGGCATTAGTGAACCCACCTTTTACAGTTGGAAAAGCAAGTTTGGGGGCATGAGCGTAAGCGAGTTGCAGCGCCTCAAGCACCTGGAAGATGAAAATCGCCGCCTCAAGCAACTTTACGCGGAGCTAAGCCTGGAACATCAGGTGATAAAGGAGGTCTTGCGAAAAAAGTAACGACCCCCACGGCCCGGCGCGAAGCAGCCCACTACGCCTGCGGGCGGGGGCTGAGTCAGCGCCAAGCCGGTGCGCTCGTGGGCCTGGCCCGCAGCAGCTACGCCCCGCCGGGAAGTGGGGGCCGTGGGGGAATCCAACCGGCCGACGCCGAGCTGGTGAGCCGCTTGCGGGTCTTGGTCAAGCGCCACGGCGGCTGGGGCTTTTGGAAGTATTACCACCGGTTGCGCAAGCTGGGCGTGGCCGTTAATCACAAGCGCGTGTGGCGTATTTATCGGACCTTGGGGTTGCAACTGGGCAAACGGCGCAAAAAGAAGCGGCTGCCCGAACGGGTGAAACGGCCGTTGGAAGTACCCACCCAGCCCAATGTCTGCTGGTC
>JANPOR010000035.1:0-9032 GCA_031428075.1 Hymenobacter sp.
AGCCCACCCGGCTGGGGCTTTTTCGTTGGATTAACAAAAACGGAGTCGCCGTACTGAGGGGCGTGTACCCCTTGGCACGGCGTCTGGAATTGGGCGAGGCGAAGCAGTACCGATCTGCACTGTCCACGTATTCCTCGCCGCCATGAAAAATCTTTTTACCCTTGCAGCTGCCGGTCTCTTGGCCCTGGCCACCGTTCTGCCGGGCCGGGCCCAGCCCGGGGGCCCGCCCACGGCCGTCAACTTTGCGTCGGAGCAGGGGGTGCCGTTCGGACTCGTGTTGGACGGCCAGCTGCTGGCCGCTCCGGTGGTGCGCGAAATGCATTTAGACTACCTCGCTCCGGGACGGCACTGGGCCGATTTCAGCGTACCCACAGCGGCCGGGACGCAGCGCTTCCGGGTAGCTGTGTGGTTGAGACCCGGCATGGAAATGTATTTCGTACTTGTGCAGCGTCCCGGCCGGCCCGTGCAGCTGCGGCAAAGCAAGGGGCCCGTACTGCCCCACGGCTACCCTGCATGGGCCCCGGGCCCCGACGACTATGGCTACTACCAAGGCCAGAGTCCCAACGATGACTACGACGGCGGTTACCCGCCCACCCAGCCAGATGGCCCCAGCTACCCTGCCCCCGGCGGCAACTACCTGCAACCAATCAGCCCGCGCGACTTAGCTGAGTTGACCCAGGCGCTGAACCGCTGCCCGTTCGACGACCAACGGCTGGACATCGCCCACCAGGCCCTGGACCGCAGCAGCTTGCGTGCGACGAAGTTGGCGGCCCTGGTACGGACGATGATTTTCGACAAATCGCAGAAAGAGTTAGCCAAGTTTGGCTACGCCCACGTATCCGACCCGCAAAATTTCTGCCGCGTGTACGACGCCTTTACCTTCCCGCTGAGTGCCCGTGAGATGAGACAGGAGATTGGGCTGCCGCGGCGTTAACTCACCGGACAAGCCGCCAAAACGGCCAGGTAATTCCTTCAATAAGGAATCGCCCGGCCGTTTATTTTTTAGGAAAACGAGGCCCCCTAGCGCAGGCGGTCCATACTGCGCACGAGCTGCTCGTCGCGGCGGATGTAGCGACTGGCCAACAAGTTGAGTACCAAGGCTAGCGTGGGCAAGTAGAAACCGGTCAGGAAATGGCCTTCCATTTTTACGTTCAGTGATTGGTCGGCGCGGTTTGAGTACAGGAAGGCGGCCCCCAGCGTGCCCACGATGAGCAGCAAGATGAGCGAGCCCAGCATCAGCTGCACCGACCGGCGGCGGTACTGGAAAATAGCATAAAAAGCCGTGGCCGCCGTGGCAAGCGCCAGCGCGCCGATGGGCCAGGTAGAAGCCACCGTTGTGCCCGCGTTGGATGAGGGCCCCCGGAAAAGATGGAAGGCCGTCAGGACAAGGTCGGTGTGCGAGGTAGGGTCGGTTTTGGCCCAGAGGGGAAGCACGGCCACGCTCATCATGGCCAGGGCCAGCAGCAGCAAAAACACGCTTTGAATTCTTTGTATCATCTTTGTCGTTGAGATTAATGGACGCGCGACCGGGCGGGGCGGGCCCGCAAATTTAGCCCGTACCAGGCGTTTCGCGCCTTTCTACCTTCCTTACCGATGCCAACTGCTTATATCGTGGACGCAGTGCGTACCCCGATTGGAAAATTTGGCGGCGCGCTGAGCAGCGTCCGCCCCGACGATTTGGCCGCGCTCGTGTTGCGCGAGCTTTTGCGCCGCAATCCTACGCTCGATAAAAACGCCGTCGAAGACGTCATCATGGGGGCCGCCAACCAAGCCGGCGAAGACAACCGCAACGTGGCCCGCATGGCCGCGCTGCTAGCTGGCCTGCCCACTTCGGTGCCCGGAATTACAGTTAATCGCTTGTGCGCCAGTGGACTGCAGAGCATTATAGATGCTTCGCGGGCCATCAAAAGCGGCGAGGGCGACGTGTACTTGGCCGGGGGCTCGGAGAGCATGACCCGCGCCCCGTTTGTGATGGCGAAGTCGGAAACGGCCTACGCCCGCGACTTCATGGCCCACGACACCACGCTCGGCGCCCGCTTTACCAACCCAAAGCTGAACAAGCTGCACTACCCCTACAACATGGGGCAGACGGCCGAAAATATCGCCAAGCGCTTCAACATCAGCCGCGAAGACCAGGACGCGTTTGCGTTTGAGAGCCAGCGCAAGTACCACCGTGCCGCCGAAAAAGGGCGTTTTCGCAAGGAAATCGTGCCCGTATTTTTGCCGCAGCCCATTGGCGACACCGCCATGTTCGACACCGACGAGCAGCCGCGCGTGTCGACGCTTGAAAAACTGGCGTCCCTCAAGCCGGTTTTTCAGCCCGAGGGCGGCACCGTGACGGCAGGCAACTCGACCGGCATCAACGACGGGGCAGCAGCCGTGCTGATGGTGAACGAAGACGCGTTGAAGCGCTACAACCTGAAGCCCATGGCGCGGGTGGTGGCGTCGGCCGCGGCCGGCGTCGACCCGGCGGTGATGGGCCTGGGGCCTATTCCGGCCACTCAAAAGGTGCTTGCGCGCGCCGGCCTGACGCTGGCCGACATGGACCTAATTGAGCTGAGCGAGGCCTTCGCGGTCCAGAGCTTGGCCTGCATCCGCGAGCTAGGCATCGACGTTGAAAAGATGAATGTGAACGGCGGCACTATTGCCCTGGGCCACCCGCTGGGATCGTCGGGCACCCGCATGACGGCCACCCTGTTGCACGAGATGCAGCGCCGCGAGGGCGTGCGGTATGGCCTGGCTACTATGTGCATTGGTGTGGGCCAAGGCGCGGCGGTTATTTATGAGAAAGTATGATTTTTTTAGTGCGCAGTGGGTTGTCAACAGTGAACAATGGGCGGATAACCGTTCGGCTAACTGTTCACTGCCCACCGCTCACTATTAACTGATGATAAAGTACTTCCTCCACCTCGCCTACGACGGTACGGCCTACAGCGGCTGGCAGGTGCAGCCCAACGCCCCCACCGTGCAGGCTGCTCTTAATGAAGCCCTAAGCAAGGTGTTGCGCCAGCCGATCAGCACGCTCGGCAGCGGCCGCACCGACGCAGGCGTCCATGCCCGCCATCAAGTAGCCCACTTCGAGGCCGAATTGCCGGCCGGCATGGACGAAGCGCTGCTGCTTTACCGCCTGCGCCGCACCCTGCCGGCCGACGTCGTGCCGCTGCGCCTGCACCCGGTGCCGCCCGCCGCCAACGCCCGCTTCGACGCGGAAGCCCGCACTTACGAGTACTTCCTGCTAAGTCGTTCCGACCCGTTCCGGCGCGACCAGGCCCTGTACCTCGACCGCCCCCCCGACGTGGCTGCCATGAACGCAGCCGCCGCCCACTTGGTGGGGCAGTTCGATTTCACCACTTTTTCCAAAGTCAAAGGGGCCGAAACGCACTACGTGTGCCGCTGCACCGAGGCGGCCTGGCACCCGGCCTCGGGCGGCTGGGTATTCCGCATCCGGGCCAACCGCTTCGTGCGCGGCATGGTGCGGCTAGTGGTGGGCACGCTGCTAGAAGTGGGCCGGGGCCGCCGTACGCCGGACGAGTTTCAGCAATTGCTGTGGGCCCAGCAGCGCCTAGCGGCAGGCACGGCGGCCCCCGCGCAAGGCCTCTTTCTGAGCCGGGTGGAGTACGGGGAAGGTCTGGTGCCAGCCGAAGAGCAGTAGGCGTGCTGCAAAAAATCGTGCTAACAATTTCGCCCGCCCGACCTTTGTAGCCTATGCAACCCCAACCCGACGCTACTTCCGCCACCAAAACCGGCCAGGTATTCGACTGGCAAGTGTTGCGCCGCCTGCTGAGCTACGTGCTGCCTTACCGCAGCGTGTTCATTGGCCTGATTATGCTCACCGTGGCCACGGCCGCGCTGGGTACGCTGCGACCTTTCCTCATCCAACGGATGGTGGACGTGAGCATCGAGCAAGGCGACCGCACCGGCCTGAACCACATGTTTTTGTGGCTGCTGGGCCTGTTAGTAGCCCACGCCGGCGTGAGCTATTTGCAGACGTACTACGGCGGCTGGCTGGGCCAATACATCGTGCGTGACATCCGAACCGACCTCTATCGCCACTTGCTGGGCCTCAAGCTGAGTTTTTTTGACCGCACGCCCATCGGCGTGCTCGTGACGCGCAACATCTCGGACGTGGAAACCTTGTCCGACGTGTTCAGCGAGGGACTGGCAGCGATGGTGGGCGACATCCTGCAAATCCTGTTCATCATGGCGTTCATGTTCTACATTGACTGGCGCCTAACCTTAGTGAGCTTGTCGGTGATTCCGCCGCTGCTCTTCTCCACGTACGTGTTCAAGGAGAAAGTCAAGGTCTCGTTTCAGGAAGTGCGCAACGCCGTAGCCAAACTCAATTCCTTTGTGCAGGAGCACCTGACGGGTATGAACGTGGTGCAGATTTTCAATAACGAAGAGCGCGAATTTCGAAAGTTTGAGAAGATAAACCGCGAGCACACCGACGCCAACATCCGGTCGGTATTGTACTACTCGATTTATTTTCCGGTGGCCGAAGTGCTGGGGGCCATCGGCGTGGGACTGCTGGTGTGGTACGCGGCCCAGGGCCAAATTGAAGGCTCGATTTCGAAGGGGGCCCTCATTGCCTTTATCATGTACAACGCGCTGTTTTTCCGACCTATCCGCCAGATTGCCGACCGCTTCAACACCCTCCAACTGGGCTTGGTGAGCACCGAGCGCCTGCTGAAATTACTTGATAGCAAAGATCTGGTGGCCACGACCGGCAGCTACGTGCCCGACGCGCCGCTGCAAGGCGACGTGCGGTTCGACCACGTAAAATTCGCTTACAACCCGCCCGAGTGGGTGCTGAAAAACATCAGTTTCCACGCCAAGCCAGGCCAGACTATCGCTTTCGTGGGCGCCACGGGAGCGGGCAAAACCAGTATCATCAACCTGCTGAGTCGGTTTTACGACATCCAGGACGGCAGCATTACCATAGACGGGCGCGACCTGCGCGACTACGACCTGGGCGTGCTGCGCCGCCAGATTGGGGTGGTGCTGCAAGACGTGTTCCTGTTCGCGGGCAGCATCCGCGACAACATCACGCTGGGCAACCAGGCGATTGGCGACGCCCAAATTTGGGAAGCGGCCGACCTGGTGGGGGCCCGCCGTTTCATCGAGCGCCTGCCCGGGGCCCTCGACTACCCGGTGATGGAGCGCGGGGCCACGCTTTCCATGGGCCAGCGGCAGCTCATCAGCTTCGTGCGCGCCCTGGTGTACCAGCCCCGCGTGATTGTACTCGACGAGGCCACGTCGTCGGTCGATTCGGAGACGGAGGAGATGATTCAGCACGCCATCGAGAAGCTGATGCAGGGCCGCACCTCGCTTGTCATCGCCCACCGCCTGAGCACGATTCAGAAAGCCGACCAGATCATTGTGCTCGATAAGGGCGAAATCAAAGAAGTGGGCACTCACGAAGAATTGCTGCGCCTCGAAAACGGCTACTATGCCCAACTCTACCGCATGCAGTACGTGGTAGGCGAAGCCAGCTAGGGCATTTTGGTCGGGGCAGTGGGCCTACCGGCGGGCGCGACGGTGGAACGATTCAGAGCACCGCTCTTGATCAGCAGGGGCACTACTAAGCTGCTCCACGCAAAAGCCAGGGCCAAGCAGAGCATAAACGGCAGCAGCCAGCTGCGGCTACGGTAAGCTTGGGTCCCTACGTACCGGGGCCAAAACCAGGTGAGGTAGACCACTAGCCCAACAACATTGAACGCCAGAGGCAAAAATGCCAGCACTAGCATATTCTGACTGAACTGCTTCAGCGCCCACTCGAGCGTGTACCTGGTAGCCACGGCTAAGGCTAGCATAAAAACTACCAGCCCCACGAGGGCCCCCGTGCGGCGCAGGCGGCGCAGGTTGATGCCCAGCAAAACGCCGCCCGCCACCATCGAGAACAGCATCGAGAACAGCACAATGGTGCCCTGCGAATAAAGCTCGGGGCCCTCACCAGCGGCAGCGGCAGGGTCGGCGGCCGCGGGCCGCGTAGCGTCTTCGGCAGCCTGCTGAGCCACGGCGGCTTCTAAGGCAGGACGCAGGGCAGCCTCTTCAGGAGCGGGGATGCCGCGGCGGCGCAGCTCGGCTAAGGCAGCCAGCACGGCATCGTCGCGGTATTCGGTGTGGCGACGCACGTACTGCCGCAGGTCGTCCTCGCTTTTGGCCTGCATTTTCGCCGCGTATTCTTCCATCGTTCGTTCGGATTGTTCGTTGTCGGTTATTCGTTGTCTAGGCCCGAAGGGTTGGCGCGCCGCGCATAATAACCCTCCAGGGTCCTGCGTACCGACGCATTCATGGAAGTAATGACCGGGAAAGTTACTCCCCGAAAAACTCGTGTATGGCCGCTCCCGCGCGGCGGACGTCCTCGAACGAGTTATAAATCGGCACGGGCGAGAGGCGAATCACGTTGGGTTCGCGCCAGTCGGCCACCACGCCCCGGGCGGCCAGGTGCTCGAACAGCTCGCGCCCGCGCCGGTGCACGAGCAGCGACAGCTGGCAGCCCCGCTGGGCCGGGTCGGCGGGCGTGATGATTTCGAGGCGGTCTTTGGGCAAGTCTAACGCCTGGATCAGGCCTTCGAGATAAGCGGTGAGGGGCTCGCTCTTGCGGCGCAGCGCGGCCATGCCCCCAGCGCGCGCCACCAATTCCAAGCTGACGCGCAGCGGGGCCAGCAGCAATACTGGCGAGTTCGACAGCAGCCAGCCCTCGGCCCCCGACGTGGGGCGGAAGCCTTTTTTCATCTGAAACCGCTCGGCGGGCTCCTGGCCCCACCAGCCGGCCAGGCGCAGCAGGTCGGGCCGGTTAGCAAACCGCTCGTGGATGTACGCGCCGGCGATGCCACCAGGGCCCGAATTGAGGTACTTATAGGTACACCAGCAGGCGAAATCCACGTCCCAATCGTGCAGGTGGAGCGGCACGTTGCCGGCCGCGTGGGCCAGGTCGAAGCCCACGGTGGCCCCCACCGCGTGCCCGGCCGCGGTGATGGCCGCCATGTCGAATACTTGCCCGGTGTAATAATTTAGCCCGCCTAGGATGACGGTGGCCAGCGAATCGCCCAGCTCCGCGATTTTGACGGCAATGTCTTCCGTGCGCAGGGTGTGCTCGCCGGGGCGGGGCAGTAGCTCCACAATGACTTCGGCGGGGTCGAGGCCGTGCAGGCGGGCCTGGGTTTCGAGGGCGTACTGGTCGGAAGGAAAGGCACCGCCTTCCATCAGTACCTTGTAGCGGGCGGCCGTAGGACGGTAGAACGAGACAAGCAGCAGGTGTAGGTTCACGCTCAAGCCGTTCATTACCACTACTTCGTGGGGTAGGGCCCCCACCACGGGGGCACTGGCTTCGGCCAGCGGCGCGTGGGCGTGCATCCAGGGAGCCGTGCCATGGAAGTGGCCTTCCACGGCCAGCTCGGCCCAGTTGGTCAGTTCGGCGTCGAGGGCGGCGCGGGCGGCCTTGGGCTGGAGACCCAGCGAATTGCCGCAGAAGTAAGCCACCGGCTGCCCGTCGGGCCCGTTGGGAAACAAAAATTCGTGGCGGAAAGCCGCCAGCGGGTCGGTGGCGTCGAGGGCAGCGGCGTGGGTGGGGTCGAGGAGGGCAGCAGGCATACCCAAAGGTACGGACAGGGCCCACAGCCCAGCGAATTACCCCATAATATTAGTGCTCCGCGTCACTGAACCGGGGCCGGCGCGGCCAGATAGGTGCCGCACACCTTGCACGTGCGCAGGGCATCGTTGGCCCAGAAACGGTTCATGATGGGTGGCAGCTGGGCCACGATGTCGGTAACTTCGGTGTACTCTTCGTAAAGCTTGTTGCCGCAGTTTTCGCAGTACCACTGAAAGCCGTCCAGCTCGCCGGCCCGGCGGTAGCGCTCCAGCACCAGGCCCATGGTGCCGGCCGGGCGGCGCGGCGAGTGCGGCGTGTTGGGCGGTAGCAGGAACATCTCGCCGGCCTTGATTTCAATGTCGACCGGCCGGCCATCTTCAATGACTTTGACCACCACATCGCCTTCGAACTGCCAGAACAGCTCCTCCCCAGCGTCGACGTGGTAATCTTTGCGGGCGTTGGGGCCGCCCACGACCATCACGATGAAATCTTTGTTGTCCTTGAATACTTGCTGGTTGCCCACGGGCGGCTTAAGTAGGTGCCGGTGTTCGGCCACCCAGTTTTGAAAATTGAAAGGACGGGTTATCATGGGAAAAGTGGAGTGAGATGAAGGGCAAAACACGTGGAGCCGGCCGGAGCCTACGCGGGGCCCGAGGCGCATTTCTTAAGATTGTGAAGTGGATTGCGCCGGACGGTTCGCTCTTGATCTTTGGCTGAAGCTAATGCGCCGGAACCGTTTTCTCAGGAGTTAGGAGCTTTTCGCTGACTTTGGCAATCTTCTCCTGAAACAGCTGGCTTAACAGTTGGCTTAACAGTGCACATCCATTTATCTTATCTCAAAAAGTAAAGTACCGGCTGTGATTATAGCAGTACTGCCAGTGGTGCAGGCTGTGGTACGTAGCGCCCCAGCCAGTGCCGTTCGAACGAAACCGGGTAAATCTCAATGCCCAAGTGGTTGACGGCGCTCGTGAAGGTCATGACCGAGAGGAAAGCAACCATCACCGCCGGATGCATGGGTAATACCAGCGGAATGACCGGGAAGACCAGCGCCTGCAACACCGATTCGAGCGGATGAAACGAAAAGGACGTCCACGGAGACGTGATGTAGCTATTATGGTGGACGATGCGGTAGATGCGCGGGTGGTGCATGGCCCGGTGCATCCAGTAGCAATAGCACTCCTGGATGAACAAAGCCAGCAGCAGGCTGAACGGGGCGTAGTAAAAGTCTGGCGGGGAAAGGCTGGTGTAAACCCGAAGATATCCCATTTGCCAGCCCAACGCCGTTAGGGCCCCGAAGAGGCCGAAGATGAACGACGTCAGCAGCGACCAGCCGATTTCTTCGCGGTACTGGCGGGGCAGGGGTGGCTTCCGGTTAATCTTGCGCGATTGCCAGCGCTCGGGCCTCCACCCGTGGAAATACCCGTAAAAGAAGCCGGCC
>JANPOR010000036.1:0-3183 GCA_031428075.1 Hymenobacter sp.
TGCCGCCCAGCTGCTCCTGCGCCCCGGTGAACAGCGCCTCCAGTTCCTCCACCGACGTGGCGTCGGCCGGGATGATGGGGGCGTTACACTCCTCGCTGAGCTTGTTGATTTCGCCCATCCGCATGGCCAGCGGCGCGTTGGTGAGCACAAAGCGGGCGCCTTCGGCGTGGGCCTTAAGGGCCACTTTCCAGGCAATGGAGCGCTCGTCGAGGGCCCCGGAAATGATACCGACTTTGCCGGCGAGCAGATTATTGGACATGGGAGGGAAAATTGCGAAATGCGAAGTATTGTCGTTGCGAGGACGAAGGACACTCCGCGCATTAAGCGGCGTCAATCCGTCCCGGTCTCAGCGACTAGCCTCCTGATGTGACAAAGCCAATTATTCGGCTTTGAGCCGGCAAGTTAGCGGGCAAGGCCGTATTCATTTGTCACAGTAAAAAGCTGCTCACCGAATCCACGACGGATTGCCTCGTCCTGCATCCTCGCAATGACGGCATTAGCCCGCCATCGCCTCGCCGCGCAGCGCCAAGAGCTCGCGGGCGCTTTGCAGCGCGTTTTCGCTGGGCTTGGCGCCGGCAATCATGTGGGCTATTTCCTTGATGCGGTCGTCCTCCCCAAGCTGACGGATACGGCTCACGGTGCGGTCGGCGCGATCTTCCTTGTACACGAAGTAGTGGGCGTCGCCAGCCGCCGCCATCTGCGGCAGGTGCGAAATGGCCACCAGCTGGTGCTTGCGGGCCATCTGCTGCATCATGCGGCCCACCTTCACAGCAATCTCCCCGCTGATACCAGTATCGATTTCGTCGAATACGATCGTGGGCAGCGCCGTTTTGTCGGCCAGCATGTACTTGACGCACAGCATCAGGCGCGAAAACTCACCGCCCGACGCGGCTTTGCTCAACGTCTGGGGTTGGGCCCCTTTATTGGCCGTGAACAGGATGTTCACCACGTCGACGCCGCTGGCGCTGGGGGCCCCCGCGCGATGGTCTACCACGATGCGCGCGTTCGGCATTCCCAGGTCGGCCACCAGGTCGCGCAGCTCCTGTTCAAAGCGTGGGAACGACTTGCGGCGGCTTTCCGAGAGCTTGGTTGCCTGCTTGGTCACCGCCGTTAAGGCCGCTTCCACGTCCTTGCGCACCCGGCTGATTTGCTTGTCAAGGTTGAGCACGTTGCCCACTTTCAGGCGCAACTCGTCGCGCACAGCCAGTAGGGCCCCCAGGTCGCGCACCGAGTGCTTGCGCTGCAAGGTGTAGAGTACGTTCAGGCGTTCCTGCAACTCTTCGGCGCGGGCGGGGTCGCCCTCGGTGCGGCGCTCGGCGGTTTCCACCTCGTCGGCGATGTCGTGTAGCTCAATTAGGCAGCTTTCCAGGCGCTGGCGCAGCTCCCGAAAGTTGTCGGCGTACGCGGCCACTTGGCCCAGCAGCGTCGAGGCGTCCTTCATGGTGCCAGTGGCGCAGCTTTCGCTGTCGCGCAGCCCATGCAGGGCCTGGCTCAGCTTGTACTTAATTTCCTCGGCGTGCTCCAGCTGCTTCACTTCTTGCTCTAGGGCCTCTTGGTCCTCGTTGTCAAGGCTCGCATCTTCCAACTCGTTTAGCAGGAAGCTATTATAATCGAGCATGGCATTGGCCTGAGTGGCTTGGTCTTCCAGGGTTTTCAGCTCAGCTTCGAGCTTGCGGTACTGGCGGAAGGCATTACTGTAGTGCGTGCGCTGCGGCACCAGCCCGGCGTAGAGGTCGAGCAGGTTGAGCTGAAACACGGCGTCGCCGAGCAGCAGCGTGTCGTGCTGCGAGTGAATGTCCATCAGGTTAGCCCCAATTTTCCGCAGCGCCTCTAACGTCACGGGCGTGTCGTTCACGAACGCCCGCGATTTGCCCGTAGGACTGATTTCGCGCCGCAAGATGCATTGCGCATCATAGTCCAAATCCTCCGCCTCGAAAATGTCCTGAAGCTGATAGCTAGCAATGTCAAACTGCCCTTCGATTACGCACTTGCACGCCGTGTCAAACAACATTTTGCCATCGGCCCGATTGCCAAGCAGCAGTCCGATGGCCCCCAACATGATGGATTTACCAGCCCCCGTCTCACCGGTAATAATGGTGAGCAGCGGCGACGGCCGCAGCTCCAATGATTCAATGAGGGCGTAATTCTGAATACGTAAATCAACTAACATACATCGCTGATATTCACAGACTAACTGTGATTTTGCTGATTTTCTCTGTTTTCGATTTCATCTTGATTCAGCCATCGATTTAGATTCTCTAAATTGAGGTTAATCAACGATTAATAATGGCTTGGTATTTAACCGAATTCGTTGCGTCGATACCGGTCATTAGGCTTACTATCTTCTGTTTCTGGTTGGCGTCTTGGCTAGTACGGAAAATATTAGCGATTTCGTCGGCTTTGGCGTCGAAGAAATACCGGAAAATGGGCTCGGTTCCGCGCAGCACGGCTACCTGCTGTATGCCCGTGAGGGCCTCTAGCACAGCGGTGCGGGCCTCTTCAGGCTTTTCAATGAACACGTCCATGCCCTGCCGGTAATAGGCATAAAGGCCGGCGCGGAAGGGCTGAAGCTGCGGATCGGTCAGGTTATTAAGCAGCTGGTAGCGGCTGCGCGAGCCGCCGGTGTCCTTCCAGCTGTCGTCTGGCGCTTCGCTATTCTGCGACGCCGAATACGACGAAATAATGCGGGCCTGCTCGTAATAAGGTGTGCCCCCCAACCGGCCAAACGTGTCGCGGTCGAGCCCAATGACGAGGTTGGCATAAAAACCTAGCAGCGAGGACAGATTGGAAACGTAGCTATTGGCCGAAAAATCGAGCGGATTTGATGCCGAATAATTGAAGTTAAAACTCTTATCAACGATGCTGATGACGTTGGTTTCGTAGCCTGTGCCGTAAATCGGACGGGTCGATATCAGCCGCATGGTGGCTTGGTACGCCGGCGAAGTGGCCCCGGTGATGACCACAAACATCCGGCACTTGATGCGCTCGTCCTGGTTGCCCTCGCGCCTGTACGTTAGGTCGGTCCACCGGCGCCCGTTCAAGAACTCTTGGATTTTGCTTTGCATATCGGCCCGGATGCTCTGGTCGGTGATAACCACACTCGGGGCCAACGACACTTCCACGGTGCAGTTCAGTTCCTGGGCCCGGGCAGGGGCCCCCACCAAGGCCAGCAGCAGCGGCAGC
>JANPOR010000037.1:0-21568 GCA_031428075.1 Hymenobacter sp.
CTTTGTTGCCCCACAAGCTGGGGTCGAGACCGATGTCGTAGTAAAACAACGTAACCGGGGTGACGGTCAACGGCGGCACGGCCACCGAATCGGCAACGGTGGCCCGCAATAGGGCGTAGCGGCGGCGCTCCGCCGCATCGAAGCGGCCGGCGTCGCCGCTCAGCCAATCTCGGTATGCCAGCGCAACCGTGTGGGCCCCATGCCCGATGGCCGCATTGCGCAAGCGGCCATTACCGTCGGCAAGCAGTGCCACTGCCAAGAACAGGAGCAACACGCCAGCAGGGATTTTTGGCGCTTTCCACCCCAGGCGCTGCCCACACTGCACGGCCCCTATGAGACCCAGCAAGCCCGTGACGAGAAAATAGGCATAAAGTAAGTTGCGTGCCCGCAAAGGCGGAGGCTGTTGTATTGCCAAGTAGCTAAAAAGGTAGCAGCCTGTTAAACCGACCACCAGCAACAGGGGCCACAACAAGGGGTTACGGGTGGCGCGGGCTATGGGCCCAGGCCCGGCCGCTAAAAGCTTCCAAATCGGCATTCCCAATAAGGCGAGGGCCCAAAACACAGGGAAGGCCAACCAATTTACTAGCGTATAAGCTGTGGCCCCCAGGGCCAGTACCGTTCCGTGTAGTATGTGCCATTCGTGCGGCTGTTGTTGCAGGCGGCCCACGTTCCCAGGGGCCGCCAGCATTAGCACCGCGCCCACAACGGCGGTGGCCGCTACCCCCCGGTACGCCCAGCGCAGGTGCGGGAAAGCCAGCAGCAGCCCTCCGGCCAGCGCCAGCGCCAAGCAAGCGCTGAACTCGGAATATCCGGGGAACAACGCAGCGGCCCCCAGGGCCCCCAGAAGCATGATCCGGTGTTTCCTTGTGCCCGGCACCGCGGCGGCATGGCTACAGCACGCAGCAAACCCGGCCAGCCCAACGACGACGGGAAGTAAGTAATTGTACCCTCCCAATACCCAATAAAATCCCTCTGCAGGGCTTGGCAATAAAACCAGAACGGCGACTACCAAGCCACTGCCTAATTCCAGCCGGATGGCCCACGGCGTTCGACTCCCGGATGTTAGGCCGTAACCCAATAGGTAACAGCTACTTATCAGACTTACTACTAGGCCACCAGCAACCAGTTGGTACGCCTGAAGTCCCCCAAAGCGCAAAGGATGCACACCATTAGCCAATAAAAAAGCGTAACGTCCCGTCCAGTTCTGGTACAGGTGTTCAAAATAAAACGCGAACCCCGTGCGCTTCAGCTCCATTCCAGTACCGAAGTCGTCGAAGTACGGGTGGCAATAGGCAGATAACACTAAAAAAGGCAGCGCCGCCGCCGCCGCTCCCGCATGGATCACCGATGAACAGTATTTTTGCACTCTGCCGACGCCAGTTTAGCAAGGGCAAGGAGCCATTAGTAGCGGCCCTGCTCCCAGAATTATAGTATCTATCCAATGCGCTGCTATGGTTCCAGCAGAGGTCCTACTCCACCGTCACCGATTTGGCCAGGTTTCGGGGCTGGTCCACGTTGCAGCCGCGCATTACGGCGATGTGGTAGCTCAGCAATTGCAACGGGATGACCGATACCAGCGGCACCAAGGCCTCCGAAGTGTGGGGCACCTCAATCACGAACTCGGCCATGTCGCGGATGACGTCGTCGCCCTCGGTGACCACGGCGATGATGCGGCCTTTACGGGCCTTCACCTCCTGGATGTTGCTCACCACTTTCTCGTAGGAGCTGTCCTTGGTGGCGATGACCACCACCGGCATGTTCTCGTCGATGAGAGCGATGGGGCCGTGCTTCATCTCCGCAGCTGGGTAGCCTTCGGCGTGGATATAGCTGATTTCTTTCAATTTAAGGGCCCCTTCCAGAGCCACGGGGAAGTTGTAGCCTCGGCCCAGGTAGAGGAAGTTAGGCACGTCGCAGAAAGTGGCGGCGATGGCGCGAATTTCGTCGTCCAGCTTCAGGGCCCGCTCCACCTTGGCAGGGATGGTTTCCAGCTCCGCCATCAGCTCGCGCAGCTTGGTGTCGGTGAGGGCGCCGCGCTTCTGCCCGATGAGCATGGCTAGCAAAGTCAGCACCGTTACTTGGGCCGTAAACGCCTTGGTGCTGGCCACCCCAATCTCGGGGCCGGCGTGGGTATAGGCCCCGGCGTCAGTGGCGCGGGCAATGCTGCTGCCCACCACGTTGCAGATGCCGAAGATGGTGGCCCCTTTGCTCTTAGCAAGTTCGATAGCGGCCAGCGTATCGGCCGTTTCACCGCTTTGCGAGATAGCAATTACGATGTCGCGTTCCGATATCACGGGGTTGCGGTAGCGGAACTCCGAGGCATACTCGACTTCAACCGGGATGCGGGCCAGGTCCTCAATCAAGTACTCGGCCACCAAGCCAGCGTGCCAGGAGGTGCCACACGCGACGATGATGATGCGCTGAGCATTAACAAACTTCTGCTCGTAGGACCGGAAGCCTCCCATGTTCAGGTGGCCCGCCGTCAGCTCCAGGCGGCCGCGCATCGAATCCATAATGGAGCGCGGCTGCTCAAAAATCTCCTTCAGCATGAAGTGCTCGTAGCCGCCCTTCTCAATGCTGTCCAGCTCCATTTCCAGCTTCTGGATGTAAGGCGTTTGCTCCACGTCTTCCTTGCTGCGCAACTCCAGCCGCCCGTCGCGGATGATGGCAATCTCGTAGTCGTTCACGTACACCACCTCATTCGTGTACTCGATGATAGGCGTGGCGTCGGAGGCGATGAAAAACTCGCCGTCGCCGATGCCAATCACCATCGGCGAGCCTTTACGGGCGGCGATGAGTTGGTTGGGGGCGTCGCGGCTCATCACCACGATGGCGTAGGCCCCCACCACTTCATGCAGGGCCAGACGCACGGCCTCTTCTAGGTTGCAGTGGTTTTGCTTCTGAATTTCCTCAATGAGGTTGACGAACACTTCCGTGTCGGTATCGGAGTGGAACTCATGACCCTGCTGCAGCAAGTGAGTTTTCAGGGCCGCGTAGTTCTCGATGATGCCGTTATGGATGATAGCAATCCGCTCGGAGGTAGAGTAGTGCGGGTGAGCGTTGGTGTCGTTGGGCTCGCCGTGGGTCGCCCAGCGGGTGTGGCCCATGCCTGCGCGGGCGCGGGTGTCCTTTTCGGCGATGAACTTTTCCAGTTCCGCCACCTTTCCCTTTTTCTTGTACACGTTCAGTTCCCCGTCGTTCATCAAGGCCACGCCGGCCGAGTCGTAGCCCCGGTATTCCAACCGGTGCAAACCTTTGAGGATAATGGGGCAGGCCTCACGGTGACCCAGGTACGCAACGATGCCGCACATAATAGAAAAGAAGTAATAATTGGGGTACAGTCGGGAGGATACCGAAAAAGCCGGCGGCCCACCCGATTAGAGGGATGGACCGCCGTTGCAAAAAGTGTACTACGAACGCAGCTGCGAATAATATACGCGCAACCGAACGTTGCTGGCGTCGAGCACGGCCCGGTTCAGCAGCAGGGCGTTGCGGTTGCGTCCCAAGGCGCCGTTAGTGCTAGCCCCTATCTCGGTGGGCAACAACAATAGCGCAGCCGGCTGGGGGCCGTCGAGCGAATTGCTCAGGTAGGCCTGCAGATACGAGGTGACGAGCAGGCTGTAGTAAGGCGCCGGGCTAGCGCCATTCACCAACGGCCCGATGGCGTCGGCACCGATACCCTTTTGCAGCGTCCCATCCGCTTGCACCAGTCGGGCGGCAGGAATCAGGGCCGCGAGATGCAACAACGCTTGGTTGTTGCCGTCCACTTCTTTCGCGTAAATACCGGCCGGATTGGCGTATAAGGCGTTGGAATAGGGTTTCACCGGTATGTAGAGCTCAGCCCGGTTGATGGCCAGGCCCGGCTTGTTGAGCAGCGCGGCCAAGCCAGCATCGAACGTGATGCGCGTGCCCAAATCCACTCCTTCTTGCAAGTAGCTGGTGCCGCCAAGGGCGGCCGCGGTCACCGCAGCCGAAGAGTTAGTCAAGGCACTGAGCTGGGCCCCGGCCGGGTTGGTAGTGATTTGGGTAAAGTAGCGGGGGTCGTTGGCTGAAACCCCTCCAGTCCCCGCCGACGGCCCGAAGAACAGGTCGTAGCGGTGCGACTTGTTCACGCCCTTCGATGTCTTCACCCCGGCGGCATGATAATACACCGCCACCCGGCTACTCCGGCCGAAGGCTACCAGCGCCGTATTTTGGTTGGCGCTAGGCACCAAGGCCAGCCCCAGCCAGGCCGCATCGAGCTGGGTTTGGGTGAACGAGCCGGCCTTCAGGGCCGTGAACAGCCGAGGAGCTAAGGCGCTGCTCGTGCCCAGGTTCAGGCGCACGGTCGGGTCGGGCAACGTCACGGCTACCGAATCGGTGCGGCCGGTAAGCAGCTGCTTTATCTGTTTGGTGCGGGTGAGCGAGGCAAATACGTTTTGGGCGATGACACTGCCCAAGGCCACGGCCGTTGACGAGTTGTAGGCCCGCCGGTCGTCGAGCTTAGCGCCCAATTCATACGCGTCGAGCCGTATACCCCCCTGCGCGCTGCCGTACACCTGGTCGAACGCGGCGTACACCACAAGCGAGTCGAGCAACGGATTGGTCACGTGCGACGGTAGCGAGTCGGTCACGCTGTTGGCGGTGCGGCCGGGAACAGCCGCTACGTTCAACAGGGCCCGCGCCTCGGTCTGGCCGCTCACCGCGTCGGTGAAGCGGCCGACCAAGTAATGGTCCGTTTTCTGAGTGTCGGCCGAGTCGGCGCGCACGGTGGCCACGCTCAGCGGCACGTCAACATATTGGGTGCTAATGGCCCCAGCCTGGGGCAGGTCCACGCCCAGGTCGGTGCCTTTGTCGCAACCGGCCAAGGCCAGCGCGGCCAAGGCCGCGGCACAAGAGAGCGCAGCGCGGCTAATTCGCCAACTCATTGTAAAGCGCGAGGTAAGAAGAATGCAGGTTTTCGTCGGTCGCCACCTGGCTCAGACGCTTGCGCGAGGCGTATTCGTGGAACATGCCGTTGAGGTTATCCGAGAAGTCTTCGTCGGAGCGCACCACGATGTCGGCATAGTCCATACCGATTTTCACGAAGCCGCTGAAGTCGGCCGTTTTCAGCGAGTTCAGCATATGGTCGTCGATATCGAGCATCTTGGCCTTCTCCAGCAAATTACCTTCGAATTTGTCGGGAAACTCGTTGTTGTAAATCGAGAACACCGATTTGGCGTCCTTGAACACCGGATCTTTTTTGTAAGTCGTCTTCAGATAAAGCGGAATCAGACCCGTCATCCAGTCCGAGCAGTGCACGATATTAGGCGACCAGCCGAGCTTTTTCACCGTTTCCAGCACGCCCTTGCAGAAGAAGATAGCCCGTTCGTCGTTGTCGGCGTGGAAATGGTCGTTCTTGTCGACCAGCGCCGACTTGCGGTGGAAGTAGTCTTCGTTATCGATGAAGTACACCTGAAGCTTGGCCGTCGGAATCGACGCCACCTTGATGACGAGCGGCTTTTCGTCGTCGCCCACGGCGATGTTGATACCCGAGAGGCGCACCACTTCGTGCAGTCGGTTCTTGCGCTCGTTGATGATGCCAAAACGCGGCACGAAGATCCGAATCTCACACCCCATTTCCTGCATGCCTGCCGGCAGCCGGCGCAGCAGTTCCGCCACTTTCGTTGTGTTGAGAAAGGGGTCTATTTCGGTGGCCGCGTAAAGAATGCGCAACTTCGACATATAGGTGGGTTTTAAAAGGAAAAAGAGACGGCCATACGATGGGCGCACAAAATTACACAATTTTGGGCAGAAATTCAACCCCTTCCCCCGTGGGGCCCCGCCCACGGGCCTTTTCTTTTTCTATGCAGATACTTTCTACTGTTGCCGGGTTGCACCGTTTTGCCGAAGAAGCGCGCCGCGCCGGCCAACGCCTGGGGTTAGTGCCTACCATGGGGGCCCTGCACGCTGGCCACCTCCAGTTGGTGGCTGCCGCCCGCGCCGAGTGCGACGTGGTGGTGGCCAGCGTGTTCGTCAATCCCACGCAGTTCAACAGCGCGGATGATTTCCGCCTCTACCCGCGCCTGCCCCAGGCCGACACCGAGCTGCTGGCCGTCGTCGGCTGCACCGCCGCCTTCCTGCCCAGCGTGGAAGAAATGTACCCCCAGCCGGCCGCGCTGCGCTTCGATTTCGGGCCCCTGGAGCGGGTGATGGAGGGGGCCCACCGGCCGGGCCACTTCAACGGGGTGGCCACGGTGGTGAGCAAGCTCTTCCATATGGCGCGGCCCCACCGGGCATATTTTGGGCAAAAAGATTGGCAGCAGGTGGCCATCGTGCGGCAACTAGCAGCAGACTTGTCGTTCGACCTCGAAATCGTGGCCTTCCCCACGGTGCGCGAGGAAGACGGGTTGGCCATGTCCTCGCGCAACCGCCGCCTCGATCCCCCCGCCCGGGCCGTGGCCCCGCGCCTGCACGGGGCACTAGCCGCCGCCGCCGCGCAGGTGCGTCAAGGCCGCCCGCCCGCCGCCGTGCAGGCCCAGGCTGAAGCTCTTTTAGGACAAACGCCCGAAATTGAGCTGGAATACTTCGCTGTGGCCGACGCTCAGACCTTGCAGCCGCTGACCGCCTACTTCCCCGGCCGGGCTGCGGTGTTGTGCTTGGCCGCGCACCTGGGCGGCGTGCGCCTCATCGACAACGTGGTGGTGGACACCCCGGCCAGTACGTAGCCGGGGCCCTGCGCCCGCCGGCTTGTGGCGTACCTTTGCGGCCCAAATGCCCACCCCTTCCGCAATATAATTCCAGTTTCGACGCGCTATGGCGATGTACATCGAGGTGATGAAGTCTAAAATTCACCGGGTCAAGGTGACGCAGGCCGATTTGAACTACGTCGGTAGCGTCACCGTCGACGAAGACCTGCTCGACGCGGCCAACATGGTGGAGAACGAGAAGGTGACGATCGTCAACGTCAACAACGGGGCCCGCTTCGAGACTTACACCATTCGGGGCGAGCGGGGCTCGGGCACGATTTGCCTCAACGGTCCCGCCGCCCGCCTGGTGGCCCTCGGCGACGTGGTCATCATCTTCTCTTACGCCCAGATTGACTTCGCCGACGCCCGGGCGCACCGCCCCACCGTGGTGTTCCCCAACGAGCACAACCGCTTGGCTTAAAGCACCGATGGATGATTAGGAGGATGCGGCCGGCGTTCCTCATTTGCTCATTTCTTCGTTCACTCATTGCCTTTGATGAAGCACCTGCTCACCGCCCTCAAATACGCGCTGCTGCTGGCCGTGTCGGGGGCCCTGATGGTGTACGCCGTGCGCGGCCAGGACCTCTCGCGCATCGGGCACTACATCCGCACGGCCAATTACTTCTGGCTGGGCCTCACGATGGCACTGTCAGTGCTGGGCTACCTCAGCCGGGCCTACCGGTGGCAGATGCAGCTCACCGCTTCGCAACACAAAACCGCCTTCTGGGAAGTGTACCACGCCATGATGGTGGGCTACCTGGCCAATCTAGTGCTGCCGCGCATGGGCGAGGTCATCCGCTGCTCGGTGCTGCGGCGCACCAGCCGCGTGCCGGTGGAAGTGTCGCTGGGCACGGTCGTGACCGAACGGGTGCTCGACGTGCTGGTGCTGGCCGGGCTGCTGGCCGCCACCCTGCTGCTCGACTTCCATACGTTCTGGGCCTTCGTGACCGACAAGCTGTTGGTCGGCCGCTACGATGCCCTGGCCCGCAACCGCACGCCCCTGCTGCTGGCCGCCGGCCTGGGGGCCTTACTGCTGGCCCTTGCCGCCGCGGCCCTGGTGCGCCACTTGGAGCGACTGCGGCAGCACCGGCTCTTTGCCCGCGCGGCGGCGTTCGGGCGGGGACTGCTGGCGGGCGTGTTCAGCGTGCGGCGGCTGGAGCACAAAGGCACGTTTTTGCTGCACACGGCCTTCACCTGGACGGTGTATTTTCTGATGGACTACTTGGCATTTTTCTGCTTTCCCGAAACGGCCGGGCTGGGCTGGCGGGCAGGGTTGGCGGTGCTCACCTTTGGGGCCTTCGGCATGGCCGCACCGGTGGCGGGTGGCATCGGACCCTTTCACCTCATGGTGCAGAGCACGCTGGTGGCCTACGGTATCAGCCTGGAGGCCGGCATCGCCTTTGCCCTCGTGGTGCACGGGGCCCAGACGCTGCTGGTAGTGGTACTCGGCGGCATCAGCTTCGCCCTGAGCATGGTGCAGGCCGGGCGGACGGGGAGGGCGGTGGCCGCGGGAGCCACCTGACGGATCCCACCACTAGCCCGACCAAAGCACTATTTTTCGGCCACAATCTGGTAACTTTGACGCCCTACTTTTGGCCGCCCCGCGTGCAGGGCGGTTTTTCTTTTGCCACTTCCTGCCCATTTTTATGGCTGAACTTAAAAAAACACCCAAAACCAGCAAAACCAAACTGGCTGACGACATCCAAAACGCCGGCAGCGGCAAAACCATCAAGCAGCCCAACGTCAACGACGACAAGCTGACCACCATCACGGAGATGCGCGAGCAGGCCCACGGCGGCACCGGGGTGGCCGTTGACGATGAGCAGCGCTTGCGCAAGGCCTTTGTGGACAAGGATTGGAACGAGATTAAAATCGCCGACAGCTGGCAGATTTTCAAGGTGATGGCCGAGTTTGTGGAGGGCTTCGAGAAGATGTCCAAAATCGGCCCTTGCGTGAGCATCTTTGGCTCGGCCCGCACCCAGCCCGACAACCAATACTACCAGATGGCCGAGGAAATTGCCTCGAAACTAGTGCGCCACGGCTACGGCGTCATCACGGGCGGCGGCCCCGGCATCATGGAGGCCGGCAACAAAGGGGCCCGCGCGGAAGGCGGTAAGTCGGTGGGCCTCAACATCGAACTGCCTTTTGAGCAGACCCACAACATCTACATCGACCAAGACAAGTGCATCGACTTTGACTATTTTTTCGTGCGCAAGGTGATGTTTGTGAAGTATGCCCAGGCCTTCGTAGGCATGCCCGGCGGCTTCGGCACCCTCGACGAATTATTTGAAGCCATCACACTGATTCAGACCAAGAAAATCGGCCGCTTTCCCATCGTGCTCGTGGGCTCGGCGTATTGGAACGGCCTCTTTCAGTGGATCAAAGACGTGATGCTCAGCGAAGAGCACAACATCTCGCCCGAAGACCTGAACCTAGTACAGATTGTAGACGATGCCAGCGAAGCCGTGAAGATTATCGACGACTTCTACCACAAATATTCGCTCTCACCGAACTTCTAAACTACTCGTTAATTGTATTTTAGGTGATTTCTAAATCTCGGTTTTCGTGAACAGCGAAACCGTGGCCTTCTAAAGCCGCTTCTTCGGAGGCGGCTTTTTTGTGGGGCCCTCGCCCCATCTTTGTGCCCACTCCGCCCGCGCTATGCCCGTTCCCGAACCTTTTGCTTATGACTACCTCATCGCGGGCGGCGGTGCGGCGGGGCTGAGCCTGGCGTACCACATCAGCCAAGAGCCGCGGCTAGCCGGCAAAACCGTGCTGCTCGTCGAGCCCGACACCAAGGACCAAAACGACCGCACCTGGTCGTTCTGGACGGCCGAGCCGCACCCGTTCGAGGCCGTTGTGGCCCACGAGTGGCACCAGATTGCGTTTCGCAGTCCTGGCTTCGAGCAGGTAATCGACTTGGCTCCGTACCGCTACCAGACAATTCGGGGACTGGATTTTTATGAGTTTGTGCGCCGGGCTCTGGCTGCCAACCCGTGCTTCACGCTGCGACGCGGCACTATCGACGCACTAGAGGACACCCCAGCCGGCGTGCAGGCTCGCGGCAGCGCGGGCACCTTCAGGGCCCGCTACGCATTCGACAGCCGCCCGCCGGACCTGAAAAAAAATCCCGCCAAGCACCGTTACCTCTTGCAACACTTCGTGGGCTGGGAAGTGGAAACTACTGCCGACGTGTTCGATCCGAAGGTGGTGGAATTTATGGACTTTCGGGGGCCCCAGCACCACGAAGCGCGGTTCATATACGTGCTGCCGTTTGGCCGGCGCCGGGCCTTGGTCGAGTACACGCTGTTCTCGGGCCAGCCATTGCCCAAGACCGAATACGAAACCCATATTGTTGACTATTTGCGAGATACGTTGGGCCTGACGGCGGACCAATATCGCGTGGTGACCGAAGAGACGGGGGCCATCCCCATGACCGACCACCCGCTGCCGCCCCGCGCCGGAGCCCATATCATCAACCTGGGCACCCGCGGCGGACGGGCCAAGCCCAGCACCGGCTATGCATTTAAGCGCATTCAGGCCCACTCGGCGCGGCTCGTGGCCGCGCTGGCGGCCACCGGCCACCCGCCGGCAGACGCCACCGGCGACCAGTGGCAGTTTCGGCTGTTCGATACATTGCTGCTCGACATTATGCAGCGCCAAGGCGAAATCACGCGCGACATTTTCCGGCAGCTGTTCAACCGCAATTCAGTGCAGCGCATCTTTCAGTTCTTAGACGAGCAAACCACTTGGGCCGACAACCTGCGGGTCATGAATTCGGTGGCGCCAGGGCCCTTTCTACGCGCCATTGGCCACGTGCTGCGCGGCCGGCCGGGTCAACGGCGGCCCTGAAAAAGGCCACGACGTGGCCCCTGCTTGGGGCTGCGTCGTGGCCTTTTTCTACTGTTTAGTGCCGGCGCGCAGTGCTAGGCATTATACCAAGCACTGTTTACCAGACACTAACGTCTACTCAATATTCATCCTCGTTAAACATGAAATCCTCTTTCGTGGGGTAGTCAGGCCATACTTCCTCGATGCTTTCGTAGGGCTGGCCGTCGTCTTCCAGGCCTTGCAGGTTTTCCACCACTTCCATGGGTGCACCCGAGCGAATGGAGAAGTCAATCAGTTCGTCTTTGGTGGCAGGCCAGGGGGCATCTTCCAGGTAGGAGGCCAGTTCGAGGGTCCAATACATATTAAAAAGAAAATAAAAGGGTTGGGCGAAGGTAGGCGCAAAGACCGGAAAGCGAACAGGTCCATTCGCGTTCCCGACAACGTAATTCGCTTTCAAAAGTTAAGCCAGCTTACGGGCTTGTTGGTCAAAAAGAACAATCAAGTCGCTTTTGGTGCGCACCTTCCGCTCCAGCGAACGGATTTTGGTCTGTTGGAGCTGCCGGAAGGCCTCGTTGGCGGGCGTAGCGGCGAGATTGCCAAAGTTGTCGCGCAACGCACCCAACTCTTGCGTGTCGGCTTTGAGCAGCTCGCGCAGGGCCTCAGCCCGGAGTTGTGCGCGGCCGGCGAGGCCCCCACCGTCGGGGACTGGACGCTTGCGCAAGTGGTACTCCAACGCGCTCAGCTCGAACACCTTGTCGCAGGCCAGCATGAAGCGCTGCCAGACGCGGTCCGACTCCTCGCCGCGCACGGTACCCACCTGCTTCCATTCGGTTTGCAGGGCCTTGGCTTGCTGGATGGCCTCGTGCGGGGGCACCGCCAGTAGGGCCTCGGCGCGCTCGGCCAGGGCCCGTTTGCGGCCCAGCAGCTCTTCGGGCGAGCCGGGGGCACCGGCGTGGGGGCCGGCCGCGCGCTGGGCTTCCACGTGATGTTTCAGGCGCTCGAAAAAATAATTGTTGGCCCCCCGGAAGCGGGTCCACAGCTCGGCAGCCTGCTTTTTGGGCAGGTTGCCGCCCACTTCGCGCCAAGTTTGCTGGAGCTGCTTGAGTTGGCGCGAGGCGGCCTCAAACTGCGTCGAGTCCTTGAGCTGCTCAGCTTGCTGCACCAGGTCACGGTAGCGGTTCTGGGTGCGGTTGACCATGGATTTTTTGTCGGCCTGGAAGGCGCGGCGGCGGTCGAAAAACACCTGAATGGCGACCTGAAAGCGGGCCTCTAAATCGTCGGCCAGGGCCCGGTCAACGGGCCCGGTTTTGAGCCAGCCCTGGCGCAGATCCTTCACCTTTTCGCTGGCCGATATCCACTCCACGCTGTGGCGCAGGGCTTCGGCTTCTTCCACAAAGCTGATTTTGGTGGCCAGGTTTTTTTCGCGGTTGCGGGCCACGCCCACGGCTACGGCCGCTTCGGCCGCTTCGAGGTGGCGGTGCAATTCTTCGAAACCGCCGAGGGCGTCGAAGGTGCGGGTTTGCTCTTTGAGGTGCTGCACCTTCATCAGAAAAGAGCCTTGGTTGTCGCTAGCCGCCATGCGGGCCAATAGCTCGTCAACTTTGGCGCGAAAGGCGTCGAAGCGGCGGGCGAAGTAAGTGAGGGCGTCGGCGTCCGACTCCTTCACCAAGCCCACCTGGCGGGCGGGCCGGCCCAGCACCGGGCGCAGCCACACGCCGCCGTCGGCCACGTAGCCGAAACGCTGCGCAGCAGCCAGCAAGTGGTCGGTTGGTTCCATAAGAAAGTACACGCAGGAATTGAAGCGGAAAAGAAGAGCGGCCGCCGCACGAAGCGACAAGAACTTACAAGTTTACGCGAAAACTGCCACCCGTGAACACCGGTCCCACTGCGGTTCGACGGCCCCGGCGCGCCGTTTTCGCCGGCAGGCTGCCGTTCTTTGTTCTTTCCCGTCCCATTTCCCATTTCTTCGTCCCTGCCCATGAGCGACCAGACCATCATCTTCAGCATGGCCGGCGTGAGTAAGATTTACCCGCCGCAGAAGCAAGTTCTCAAGAATATCTACCTCTCGTTTTTCTACGGCGCCAAGATTGGGGTGCTGGGCCTCAACGGCTCGGGCAAGTCAAGCCTACTGAAAATCATCGCCGGGGTCGACAAGCAGTTTCAAGGCGAAGTAGTGTTTTCGCCGGGCTACTCGGTGGGCTACTTGGAGCAGGAGCCTCAACTCGACCCCACCAAAACGGTGCGCGAAATTGTGGAGGAGGGCGTCGCCGAAACCGTGGCGCTGCTGAAGGAATTCGACGAAATCAACGACGCCTTCGGGGCCGAAGATGCGGACTTTGACAAGCTGCTCGACCGCCAGGGCAAGGTGCAGGAGCGGCTGGACCAGCTCGACGCCTGGGAGCTGGACAACCGGCTCGAACGGGCCATGGACGCCCTGCGCACGCCGCCCCAGGAGGCCATCGTGGGCACCTTGTCGGGCGGCGAGAAGCGCCGGGTGGCCTTGTGCCGCCTGCTGCTGCAAGAGCCCGATGTGCTACTGCTCGACGAGCCCACCAACCACCTGGATGCGGAATCGGTGCTGTGGCTGGAGCAGCATTTGCAGCAATACAAGGGCACGGTCATCGCCGTGACGCACGACCGCTACTTCCTTGACAACGTAGCTGGCTGGATTCTGGAGCTAGACCGGGGCTCGGGCATTCCGTGGAAGGGCAACTATTCTTCGTGGCTGGAGCAGAAAACCGACCGCATGGCCAAAGAAGAAAACACCGAAAGCAAGCGCATGAAAACCCTGCTGCGCGAGCTAGACTGGGTGCGGATGTCGCCCAAAGCGCGCCAAAGCAAGGGCAAGGCCCGCTTGGCCAATTACGACAAGCTGGCCAGTGAGGAAGCAAAAGATAAGGAGCAGAAGCTGGAGCTATTCATCCCCGACGGCCCCCGCCTGGGGGCCCAAGTAATTGAAGCCGCGGGCCTGCGCAAGGCGTTCGGCGACAAGCTGCTGTTCGAGAACCTGAGCTTTTCGCTGCCGCAAGGCGGCATCGTGGGCATCATCGGGCCCAACGGCGCGGGCAAAACCACCTTGTTCCGGATGATAACCGATCAGCTTCAGCCCGACGCGGGCACCTTTGAGGTGGGCCCCACGGTGCTCACGGCCTACATCGACCAGCAGCACGACACGCTCGACGGCAGCAAATCGGTGTTCGACACCATCACGGGCGGCACCGAAACCATGCTGCTGGCCGGCCGGCCGGTGAACTCGCGGGCCTACGTGAGCAAGTTCAACTTCGGCGGCGGCGACCAGGAAAAGAAGGTCGGTACGCTGAGCGGCGGCGAGAAAAACCGTGTGCACCTAGCAATGACGCTCAAGCAAGGCGCCAACCTGCTGCTGCTCGACGAGCCCACCAACGACCTGGACGTGAACGCTATCCGGGCCCTGGAGGACGCCCTGGAGAACTTCGCCGGCTGCGCCGTCATCATCAGCCACGACCGCTGGTTCCTGGACCGGCTAGCCACGCACATCCTGGCCTTCGAGGGCGACTCCGAGGTAGTATGGTTCGAGGGCAACTTTACGGATTACGAAGAAGCCAAGCGCAAGCGCCTCGGCGACGTGGAGCCCAAGCGCGTGCGCTACAAAAAGTTGGGATAAGATGGCGGTCAATTGAGTAACGAAAAGCCAGCGTTTGACCTGAACTAATTAGAATGCATTTTTTTGCGCATGGATCCCAGCCTACGCTACGACTGCGACGGCTTCGACCTCGAATCAGGCGACATTCTTGGACCCTTTGGCCTTCCTTCCTTGGCGTCCGAAGCCCGTTACCTGGCCACCGCCCCGCTCTGGCGCGTCGGGCACGACGGTACCGGCAACTGGCGCATTCAACCCCAGCGCGGCGGCCGCTTCCGACGCCTCACCCAAGTGGCGGCTTGGTGTTGCCGCTTCTGGCCTATTCCTGTAACTGATATTACTTGGCCAAAAGGCCGTCGCTTCCCCGAAGGCACTCCGCCCGAGAAAAAATTTCATGCGGTACAGGAACGCCCGTACTACGCCTCCTTTTTCACCACGCTAATGCTGCCGTCGCGCTCCAAGTACACGGCTTCGGTGTTGGCGAGGGCGGCCACGTTGCCGTTTTCGTGCAGGGCTTCGAGCAAGTCCTTTTCAGTCAGGTTGAGCTGGCACAGCTGGTCGGACTTGGCGCGGCCCTGTTCGGCCAGCACATAGGCTTCGCCCTTCACAAGCCAGCCCACCCACTCGCTACGGTACGCAGCCGCGGCCAGCAGCCGGTGCAGGCCCACCAGCACGAAGCTGGCCAGCAGCGTGCCCCCGAACGGCGAAGCCGCCACTACGGCCCGGCTCAGCACGGCCCCGAGCATAATTTTCACCACCATGTCGAAGGGCGTGCTGCCGCCGAACGTGCGGGGCCCCGACAGGCGCAGCAGCGCGAGAGCGGCAAAGAACATGAGCACGGCCCGGTCACCCATTTGCACGGCCGTGATGGTATGCGAGTCGGCATGAAAGCCGAACAGGAAATCAAGGGTTTCTTTCATAGTAAGAGACGGAAGAGCCTATTGCAGCGCTTCGGTCAGTAGGACCTGGGCGCGCTCAGGGCCCACCCGGCGCAGCACCCGGATTTCGCTGCCCTTGGCTTCGTTATTAGGATTGAAGAAATGTTTGATTTCGTGCAACAGCTCAGCCGACAAGTCACTGATGTTGCGCAGGTACTTGTGCTCGCGCGAGTCGGTAGCCACGCCACTAGGCGGTCCTTGCGCTGGGTGGGGCTGTCTTTGTCGTGCTGCTTGATTTCGACGGCCCCCAGCAGGCGGGCATCCACACTACGCCCGGAAAAGCGGGCGCGTCGAGCAGCGACAGCACGTCGAGCGGGTCGCCGTCAGCGGCTTTAGTGGAGGGTATAAAGCCAAAGTCGTACGGGAAACTGCGGCCCTCAGACAGCACGCCTTTGAGCTTGAACGCGCCCAGCTCATGGTCGAAGGCTACTTTAATGCCGCTGCCCTTGAGTGTTTCGACCACGATGTGAACACGGGTGCGCGAGTGGGCCACGCGGGCCGGCAGCTGGCACAGAGAAAGAGACATAACCGACGGGAAGGGAAAGGAATTACTGCCCTTTTACGGCCAAAAGCCGGGGCAATGTTATGCGCAGGTTACCAAGGTTCAGCTTGGTACAGGGCAGAAACCCGTCCCAGCCAGCGGGAAAGGTGCTTCGCCGCGCGCAGCACAGCGGCCTGGGCTGGCCGGGCACAGGCGCCGCGCTACATTTAGCCCATGCTTTCTCCCGCCGAATACGACCAGCTCGACGGTCTGGCCCAGGCCGCCCTCGTCCGCCAGGGCCAGCTCACGGCCGCCGAGCTGTGCGCCGCCGCTATTGACCGCGCCGAGGCCGTGAACCCCCAAATCAACGCCGTAGTACACCGCCTGTTTGAGACGGCGCAGCAGCGAGCGGCGGCCGGGCTGCCGGCGGGGCCGTTCGGCGGCGTGCCCTTTTTGCTGAAGGATTTCGGGGCGCACTACGCCGGGGCCCCGCACACCTCGGGCAGCCGGGCGCTGCGGAATTTCGTTCCGGCCGAAGATGCCGAGCTGGTGCGCCGCTGGCAAGCGGCAGGCGTGAACATCCTGGGCAAAACCAACACGCCCGAGTTTGCCCTGATGGGCGTGACCGAGCCGGCGCTGTTCGGCCCCGCCCGCAACCCCTGGGACCTCGACCACACACCCGGCGGTTCCAGCGGTGGGGCTGCGGCGGCCGTGGCAGCGGGCATCGTGCCGCTGGCGGGGGCCGGCGACGGGGGCGGCTCCATTCGCATTCCGGCGGCGTGCTGCGGGCTGTTTGGGCTGAAACCCAGCCGGGGCCGCGTACCCACGGGCCCCGAGCAGGGCGAAAAATGGCAGGGCGCAGCCGTGGAGCACGTCCTCAGCCGCTCAGTGCGCGACAGCGCGGCCATGCTCGACGCTACCCACGGCCCCGACGTGGGGGCCCCGTATTTCTTGCCGGGCCCGGCGCGGCCATATTTGGAAGAAGTAGGTAGGGCCCCCGGCCGGCTGCGCATCGGCTTCAGCCTGGGCCACCCGTTGGGCAGCGCCCTGCACCCGGCGTGCGCCGCGGCCGTGCGCGACGCCGCCCAGCTGCTCGAAAGCCTGGGCCACGACGTGGACGAAGTGCCGCTGCCTTTCGACGGTCGAGGCGTGGCGTCGGCGTTCTTAATGCTGTATTTTGGTGAGACCGGGGCCAGCATTGCCGCTTTGGCTAAAATATTGGGCCGCCCCGCCCGGCCCGCCGACGTGGAGCCTACCACTTGGCTGCTGGGCCTGCTGGGCCGCACCTACTCCACCGCTGACTTCGCCGCCGCCCGCCACACCTGGAACGACAGCGCCCGCCGCATGGGCCGCTTCCATCAAACCTACGATTTGCTGCTGACGCCCACGCTGGCCACGCCGCCCGTGCGCATCGGCGAGCTGCAGCCCAAGCCCGGCGAGTTGCGGCTCCTCAAGCTGGTCAACACCTTCGGCCTCGGCGGCTTAATTCGCCGCTCCGGCATCGTGGAGAAGCTGGCCGAGCAGAGCCTCGAAAAGACACCCTACACCCAGGTGGCCAACCTTACGGGCCAGCCCGCCATGTCGGTGCCCCTGCACTGGACCGCCGACGGCTTGCCCTGCGGGGTGCAGTTCATCGCTCCGCTCGGCGCCGAAGACGTGCTGTTTCGCTTGGCCGGGCAGTTGGAACAGGCGCGGCCATGGTTTGCTAAAAGGCCAGTGCTAAGTAGTCGTGCATAAGTAACCGCATAGCAAAGAAGCAACCATGCTCATCTGGTGTCCAAGGAGCCTGCACGCTGCCAAATTTCCGTGCCCGGCGGCAGGTCCACGGGCCCGGCAAAGGCCAGAAGCAGGCCGTACACGGTGTGGCCGGCGTGCTCGACTTCCTCTACCGTGGCTGTGCCCGCCACGGCCGCCTCGCCGGGCAGGCGGGCTTCTACGGCCAGGGCCATGTGTAGGGGGAAGGCCCCAAGGGGCCCTCCGGGGCCGGCGGGCAGCGCCAGCAAGCCCAGGCCCGGCACGAGCCAGGCGGCAGCCACACGCAGCAACAGAACGGGAACAGTTTCGGGCATCTAGGCGGTACGGCGGCGAGGGCGTTGCTGTTGAGAATGCGTATTGATTACGCCTCGTGCCGCCGTGCCGGTCCGGGCGGGCGGACCCAACTGCGAGCAGCCGGTAGGGCCTTGGCACAAAGCATTATTTGCTCGGGAAAGTCAAGCTTGGGGGCCTTGTTTGGCGGAATAATCCAGGTAGCCAGCCGTTATGAGCACGCCGTATTTACCTTTTCCTGAATCGATTACCGTAACTTTAGCTAAGACGAGACAGTGCAAATCGGCAAGATGATAGCGTGCTTTTCGGTAACAAAAACCGTCGCAGATGCCCGCAAAATGCGCGTTGAATTGCTTAATCCTTCCCGTCCAACCCTAACCGGGGCCACTTGTGCCCGTCATGAATTAACGGGCCCCCTTACCGGGTCCGCCTGGACCGTAACAAGCCCATGCCCGAAATCCTGCACCCGCAGGACGCCATCGTGCGCGTGACGCGCGCCCGCATCTGCGGCTCCGACCGGCATTTGTACCGCGGTTTGGTGCCGGACACGCGCGTGGGCTCGACCTTCGGGCACGAGTTCGTGGGCATTATCGAGGAAATAGAGCCCGACGTGACGAAGGTGAAAGTCGGCGACCAGTGCTGGTGCCGTTCAACATCGCCTGCGGCGGGTGCGTGTCTTGCAAGCAAGAGATGTACGGTAATGCCACGGATCGAACCTGGAGGCCACGGCCGTGGGGGCCATTTTACGGGTACTCGCACACCGCCGGCGGCTACACGGCGGCCGAGCCGAGTACGTGCGCGTGCCCTACGCCAACGTGGGCCCCACGGTGATACCGGCCGACATGGACCCCGACGATGCCGTGTTGCTCACCGATGTGGTGCCGACGGCTACTAAGCCGTTGACACGGTGGTGGCATTCGGCACCAGCCCCGTGGGCATCATGGCAGCCAAGTGCGCCTGGCTGTTTGGAATGGGTCGTGTCGTCGTGGTTGACCGCTTGGAATACCGCTTGGAATTCGTGCGCAATTATGCCCAGTGCGGGGCGTACAACTCCAGATCACTAGAAGATCCGGTGCTGTTCATCAAGAAAACGACCGACTGAATGGGGGCCGCCGTGTGCATTGAAACCGTGGGTGCCAATGCCTCCGGCAACGCCATGCCGTCCACTACCGGCAAGCTGCTGCTGCAGGCGGGCGCGGCCACAGCCCTCCCCTGGGCACTCGGTGAAAAAAGGGGGCGTCGTATCGATTGTGCACGTGTACGGCCCCACAGATAACCTCGTGCCCATCGGGAACTTGATGAACAAGGGCATTACCATGCGGGGCAACCAAACGTCGGTGGAGCGCTTGCTGCCCCGCCTCATCGAGTACGTGCAGGCAGGCCGGCTCAACCCCAGAGGCATCATCACGCACCGCGTGCCGCTCGAAGAAGTGGCCGACGCCTACCACATCATCTCGGCCGGGCTGGACGAGTGCACCAAGTCCGTCCTGATTCCGTCATCCGCCCGCGCACAAAGCCAATCCCAATGGAAACTACCCCGAAAGACTACTTGTACATCAAGGACTGGGGCGTGGACGCCGCCCCTCACAACAACCCTTCCTACCCGATGAAGTACCGCACCAATAACGAGCACGCGGGCTACTTGCGGCCCGACCTGCCGCAACAACCGAAAACCGTCGAGGTGCTGCACTCCAACGAGCGGCCCAATCTGACGGTTGTGTTCGGCACCTCAGCCCCGCCCTCCGGGCTCAGCGGCATGATCCAGCGATTTGTTTTTAGGTATAGCGTGACGAGTATCGCCACTGGCTGCCGCTCATACTGACCGACCGCATGAACGTGGCAGAAGACGTTTTGAGCGACCTGGCGCACGGCCATGTGCCCAATATTTTCGCCGAAAAAGGCTGGAAAGCCGATTGGAAACATGACCGCACCGGCTTGGTGCAACGAGTCGCGGTGAAGACACTTCTGCTCACCAAGGTGGTGGTGCTCACCCGCAAAAACAAAAGATCACAGAAGTGCTGGGCGAACCCGGAGCGCCTGTCGTTCTGGGCCCAACCACCAGCATAAATTAGCCTCAATGGCCGAGCCGCTCAATGGGCGGACCAGCCGCTTACTTTTCGAGTTGAGGACCCTGGTGTTGATAGTTGGCAAGAAGGTGCATTCGCGCGTTTCGCTCGGGCAGCGCCGGCAAAACTGGCATTACGCCACCTGTGAAAAAGTGTGCTCGCCCGCGTGGTGCTCTCATAGCAAGGACGGCACTTGGTTGGTAATCCTGTCCTTTACCATGTGCTTGCCCGGGCAGCCTTTGTGGGTGGTGAGCGGGTTTTCCTTGTGCAGGCGCATGGTGACGGAGTCGAGGCCGAGCACGGCGGAAAGAATGGCGATGGCGGCCACGGCGTTGGCCTGCACCTTAGCGCTGCGGCCGGTGTCGGAGGCATCGGTGGTGTATTCGCCCAGCATTTCAGTGCCCAGCGCCAGCCTGTTCCAGCTCGGCGAATGCACACCCGATACGGTGAGCGGCGTGAACACCCAAATCTGGCGGTCGTCGATGAACTGGTGGGGCCCGGCGCTCCAGTGCTGGTCGTTGCAGAAGTAGCGCTCCAGGCCGCGGATGTACCCTTTGGTGAGGCCGGTGGGGCGTTGGGCCAACGAAGGCACAAGCGGTTGTGCAGCGCGATGAAACTCGGCCACCACGCCAGCCAAGCAGGTAGCGGTTACTGGTCGAAGGTGGCCGGCGTGAAGCTGGTCCTGATGATTCCTTTCCAGGTGCTCATGCTCGCGGAAAAAGAAGAAAGACTGCCGACGGCCGCGGAGTGTCGGGCCGGTGGTAAAGCACCGCTTTTTGTTTTCCTACCGCAGCGATGCCAGCACTGAACTTATCAGGCTACCCAGCCCTCGCGCACGGCACGGGCAGCCAGGCCCACCAGCGTGCGTGTGCCGGCTTTCTGCAACAGGGTACGGCGGTGGCTTTCCACGGTGCGGGTGCTCACGCACAGGCGGTCGGCAATTTCCTGGTTGCACTGGTCGGATACCACCAGGCGCAATACCTCGAGCTCGCGCGGGCTGAACAGACGGGTCCAAGCGTAAGCCCGAGGCAAACGGGCCGGGGCGGGCTCGGCCGTGGGGCCATCGAGCCAGCACGCCAGGGCATCGGCCAAGGTGGGCGGCGGTACGTGCCGCGGCAGCAACAGCCGGGGGCCGGACTGGGCCAACTGAGCAGCGGGCTCCGTTGGGCGCAAGTCCGCCAGCACCACCAGCCGCTGTGTGGGCCGAACGCGGTGCAATTGAGCCAGCAGTTCGAGCAAGGCCCGCCCCGGCAAGCTACCGTCGAGCACCAACAACTCAAAGGCACGGCTGGCCACCAATTCGGCGACTTGGGTAGCGTCGGCGGTAAGGGTGAGCCGCAATTCAGGCCACCGTTCGCGCAGCGTGGCCACCAGGCCCTGCCGAAACAGGGTGGGCGCGGCCGCCACCAGGACCGCTAGGGTATTCGTATTCATAGCACTGGCAGAAAGAAGGACGCTGGAGTCCAGTGAGGCGCGGCTACCGCACAAACGGTGTGACGGAAACCAGCAGCCCACGGGCAGAAAGGACAGAACAAGGTAACATTAATATGTTAAATATTCATACTATATATATCTGACCCGGCCATCTTTACCAGTATTCTTTAATGCCTCGGTGATTGGGTGGCTGCTTTCACGAATCCCGGCATAAAAAGCCCTGCCGTTCTACTCACAGGACCATTTTAATCCTGAACTGATTAGGGATTGTGCTGAATAGATCGAAACCCGGCTCGCTGGCGCCGGGCCCCTAGCCGTCCGTGGGGGCCGGCTTCTTGAGGATGGCTTGCGCCACGCCCAGCAAGTCTTTTGCATTCTTGACGATGACGTCCGGCTCGCCGGTGGCGATAGCCCGACCTAGCTGAATGAGGGCGGCGGCCACGTCGATG
>JANPOR010000038.1:0-4180 GCA_031428075.1 Hymenobacter sp.
CCGTAACCTTGCCCGCGCAAGACTTCCTGGGACACTAAAAAATGAATTACAAATAGCGTTAGTTACTCGTTATCAATGAATGATGATAAATTGATTTGCTCCAAATAGAATTCATATTGTCGTTTACAATCTAATAATCTATTATTCAAAAGGAATGAGTCATTTCGAACCTCCCATCCAGTGGGCCGACCACGAGGACGTGGCCATAGCGCTGTACGAGAAATTTGGCAACGAATTTTCCGAAGCGCGCATCTACCGTATCCGCTTTACCGATCTGATTGAATGGGTGCTGACGTTGCCCAACTTTGCCGGCACCCGCGAGCAGGCCGCCGAGGGCCATTTAGAGCAAATCCAGGCCAAGTGGGTGTACGAGTGGCGCGACAGCCAATAGCAGGGAATGGCAGGGAATGGCAGGGACCCGGCCGGCTCAACCCGTTGCCCGGCGCGGCCGTATGCTAGGGCTGTCCAGCCGCATTGGTAGGGCTAGGCAGTCCGGCCGCCTGTTTAGGCCCTTTCCACATTTTTTTCTAATGCGATGCACACCGGGACCGTAAAGTTTTTTAACGAAGAGAAAGGCTACGGCTTTATCACCGACGAAGCAACCCGCGAAGATTTCTTCGTGCACGTAACCGGCCTTAATGGGGGCCAGATTCAGCAAAACGACCGGGTGGAATTCGAAACTCAGGAAGGGCGCAAGGGAGTGAACGCTGTGAACGTACGCAAAATCTGATTACGCGCCCCACGCTCCGCTTATATTTCCTTTTTTGAAGGCCTGCCGGCGTAGCTAGAAGTCTTCTTTGCGTTGTGGGGCCCCTGGCGGTCGAAGCAGTAGCTGTGCCCGACCTTTGCGATTCGTTCTGCACCTGCCATGCTTGCTGCCCATTTTTCTGCGCTTCCGCCCGTTAGACCCTTAACCCCCGGTGGTGGGCCGGTAGGCGCGGCGCGTGGGTGGCTGTTGGCCGGGTTGGTGCGCTGGCCTAACCTGCTCATCATGCTGCTGAGTCTGGCGCTGGTGCGGGTAGGGCTGCTGCTGCCAGGGCACCCGGTGGGGGCAGTGCTGCTGGCCCCCCGCTTCGGCCTGTTGGTGTTGAGCGCCCTGTTGGTGGCGGCGGCCGGCTACATCATCAACGACTATTACGACGTGAAAATCGATGCCATTAACCGGCCTAGCCGGCTAGTGGTGGGCCGCGTGCTGCGGCGGCGTACGGCCATGCTGGCCCATTTGGTGTTGAGCGGGAGTGGTGTGGTGCTGGCCGCGTATTTGTCGCCGCTGCTAGGAGGCGTCACGCTGGGAGCGGCCGCTCTGCTGTGGGGTTATTCGGCCCGCTTCAAGCGGATAGCACTGGTGGGCAATGTAAGTATTGCCACCCTCACCGCAGCCCTGGTACTGCTGCCCGAGTTGCAGTTGCAAACCGGGAATTTAGCCGTGTGGCGCTACGCGCTGGCGGCGTTCCTGCTCACGGTGGTGCGCGAAATCGTGAAGGACGTGCAAGACATGCGCGGTGATGCCCACCACGGCTGTCGTACCCTGCCGCTGGTGCTGGGAGTGGCCCGCACCAAGTGGGTAGCGGGATTCTTTCTGGCTTGCCTGGGCCTGCTCACGGCGGGGGCCGTGGGTTGGCTGGCCTCTCACCGGCAGTGGCCACTGGCCGTGTGGCTGGTGCTGCTGGTGCTGCTGCCTCTGGCTGCTCTGGCCCGCCAGCTAGTGCGCGCCGACCGCCGCCGCCACTTCGGCCGGCTCAGCATGTGGTGCAAGGGCATTATGCTGGCGGGCGTGCTGAGTATGGCGCTGGCCGGCGGGGTGGGATAGGGGCCCTGACCGGGTTTAAACCTTGGGCCGCGCAAACCCGTTGTGCAGGATTAAAGGTTCATTTTTCTGTTTTGCTGATGCGAATTCTACTCTTTGTCATTTTTTTGGCTGGCTTTTCTTTGGCTGCTCAGGCCCAATCCACGGCTCCGCCCGCCGATAAGCCCGTGACTCTAGCGGTCGGCGAAACTAATAAATTGACGATTCTGCCCATTCCGGTGCTGTTTTACCAGGCCGAAACGGGTGTAGGCTACGGCCTCGGGGGGCTGTTAAGCGGTCGCTTCGGGTCCGACACGCTCACGCGGGCGTCCAATGCCCGCGTCCAGTATTGGCGCACAGCGAAAAAACAGTCGCTCCTACAGTTGGTACACACCATTTACACGCCGGGCGAGAAATACTACCTCAACGGCGAAATCAGCGCCTACGACCAACTGCTCTACTATTACGGCAAGGGCAATAACACCCCCACCAGCAACCAGTCAAATTTAGCCTATAAGCTGTTAATTGTAAACCAGCGGGTGCAAAAGGCCATTGCTCCCAACTTGTTTTTTGGGGCCCTGTACCGCCTCACCGACATGAGCCAAATCAAAGCCGAAGGCACTGCTGACGACCAAGGGGCCAATTATTTCCTTCGCGACCCGCGCGTGAGCGACCGGGAGCGAATGGGGACCACGGTTTCGGGCCTAGGGCCGGTTATTACCCTCGACACGCGCGACGTGGCTCTGGCGGCCTTTCGGGGCGACTTGCTCGACGCCAGCGTGGTGTTCAATGGCAAAGGCCTGGGGTCGGACTATAAATTCATTCGCTACCAAATTGATGCGCGCCACTTCCAACCGGTATTTTCTAACAAAACTATTTTAGCGCTAGAATTTTTGGGACAGTTTCACACCGGCGATGTGCCCTTTCGCGAGTTGGCTGGCATCGGGGCCAACCTCGGCGGCGCGCTTTATAATAACGCCAACCTGCTGCGCGGTATTTACGAGCAACGATATTGCGACCGCCAGATGATGATGTTTCAGGCTGAGCTGCGCCAGCACTTATTCTGGCGCATCGACGGGGCCGCTTTCGCGGGCGTGGGTGAGGTGGCCAACGGCGCGAGCGACTTTTCGGTCAATGGCATCCGCGGCTCGGGTGGGGCGGGCATCCGGTTCAACCTCATTCGCCGCGACCGGTTAAACCTGCGCTTGGACTACGCCGTGGGCGCGGGCACATCGCCGGGAATTTACTTTGCTATCGGCGAGGCTTTTTAATCGCGCAGTATCAGTTATTTATTACTGCTTATTTAACGCCATTTGCCCGGGAGATAATTGAAAACCCGGTCACACTTGCGCAAGACCCGGCCTAGGTCATTAGGCTGGGTTTTTGTTGTCCCAATAATATAAGTTTTTTATAATAAAATAATAATATGGAAACAATTGAAGATGTCATCTTGCTGAAAAGCAGACTCCTACATTTGCTAAATTATTTAAGATACACATAAAAATAATTTAACTATAAATAGAAAAAATACACTGTTTTACTTGCATGAAGGCCGGATTTTTGCAGCCATTGCGCTGAGCTGGGTGTACAATCGCATAATCATAAGTACCGCTACACTGTTGCGTTTTTCAGGCTACGAGTGAGGCCACTGGCCCTTCCATCGTTGCGAACGCACCAACATCTGGACCTAACATGCCGCTCGGTTGCGGTAGAAACTACCCTCGCCCCGTATTGCGGGCCTGCGTGATCATCCCGGCCCGGGACGAGGCCGTCACGCTAGTCGCTTTGACCTCACAAACCGACTTGGCGGGCCGGCCATTGCCGCCCGACAGCTTTGAAGTATTGGTGTCGGATAACCATTGCCTTGACGGTACGGCCGCTGCAGTGCGCCGCTTCGCTGGCCAGCACTCGGCGTGGGCCGTTCACGTCGCTAGCCTGCGCTTGGCCGGCCCCGACGCCCACGTAGGTCGTGCCCGCCACCTGCTGATGGACGAGGCCTGCCGTCGCCTGCTGGGCAGGGGTCGTTTCAACGGTCTCATTGCCAGCACCGACGCTGACATGCGCTTAGCCCCCAACTAGCTGGCGGCTACCTAGGCCGAAATCGCGGCTGGGGCCGATGCTGTGGGTGGGCGTATTTTCCTCAACCCCGAAGCTGTTGACTACGAGCTGCTAGCGGCTGGCCCGGGTCGAAGCCGGGATAGCCGTGCCGCAGGTGCCCCTAAGCGAGGCATTAGTTTGGCTGCGGGCCTACGCCAGTGGCGAAGGCCAGTCAAGCGCTCAAATTGGAAAGCTGTCCTCGTTGCTCCTGACACGGAAGCAACGAGGACAGCTTTCCAATTTGAGCGCTTGATGTTACTTGGTCAGCAGCTTCAACAACGCCTCGGCGGCGGGGCC
>JANPOR010000039.1:0-2428 GCA_031428075.1 Hymenobacter sp.
GAGATGAAGGTTTGAAATGGGGTTATATTTTGTAGAAAGGCGGTGGAACAAGGTGTGAAAAAGACCCGTGCAATTAGCCTTGTCCTTACCCAAAACTTTTGCAAAGCGCCGGCCGGTAGGCCGGCGCTTTTTTTGCGCGTAGAGGGTAGCTTGCGCGCATGAGTATTTCGACGGACTTTTGGAACGCACCGCAGTGGGCGCACACGCACTTTAGTGGGGTAGGGCTGGGCGACGTGCGCCGCAACCGGCGCGTGGTGACGCTGGCGGCCGGCTGGGCGCGGGAGCCGGGGGCGACGATTCCGCGCCTGAGCCAAGGGCAGGCCTACGCCGGCAAAGCCGCCTACCAGTTGCTGGGCCACGCGCAGACGACCCCGGACGCGCTGCAAGCCCCTCACCGCCAACACGTGGGCCAGCAGCTGCAGGCGCCCGGCACCTACCTGCTGGTCGAGGATACGACCGAGCTGAGCTGGCCCGAAGCGGCCGAGCGCCGGGCGGGCCTCGGGCCGGTGGGGCCGGGCAAAGCCTATAGCCAGGGCGTGCTGCTGCACTCGCTGGTGGCCGCCGCCTGGCCCGCCACCGACCCCGACCCGGCGGCCAAACGGCCGGCCCTGCCGCTGCTGGGCCTGCTCGACCAGCAGTACCACGTGCGCCAACCCGTGCCCGACGCCGAGAAGGCCCACCCCCACGGCGGCTCCCGCCCCCGCCAGGGGCGGCCCCGCGAGTCAGCCCTGTGGGCCCAGAGCCTGCGGGCCGTCGGGTGCCCACCGGCCGGTACGCGTTGGGTGGTGGTGGCCGACCGCGGGGCCGACATCTACGAGCACTTGCAGCAGTGCCAGGCCCAGGGGCTGGGCTTCGTGGTGCGGGCGGCCCAAAACCGGGCCCTGGTGGCCGGGGCGGACAAAACGGCCGCCGGCCGCCTCTTCGAGCAGACGCGGGCGCAGCTCAGCGCCGGCACGTTCTCCCTGGCCCTGCGCGGGCGGCCCCGCCAGCCGGCACGCGCGGTGGTGTTGCAGGTAAGTTTCAGCCCGGCCCTGGCCCTGCGGGCCCCGCAGCGGCCGGGCGGAGCCACGGGCAAGGGAGCGCCCGTGCCCGTCAGCCTGGTGCGGGTCTGGGAAGAACAGGGGCCGGATGCCCCGGGACCCGGCCTGGAGTGGCTGCTGCTCTGCGACCAGCCCGTCACCGACTTCGCCCAGGCCCTGGTCTGCGCCCGGCAGTACGCCAGCCGCTGGCTCATTGAGGACTTTCACAAGGCCCTGAAAACGGGGCTGGGAGCCGAAAAGCTGCAGCTGCAAACGGCGGCCCGCCTCTTCGCCGCCGTGGCCCTGCTGAGCGTAGTGGCCCTGGCCCTGGTGGATTTACGCGAGAAAAGCCGGCTCGAACCGGACTTGCCGGCCGAGGCGGCCGGCCTGACGGCCACCGAGTTGCGGGTGCTGCGCCACCAAAACCGCCACCCCCTGGACACGGTGCGCGCCGTGTACCTGGCCTTGGCCGCGCTGGGTGGGCACCTGGGCCGCAAAGGGGACGGCCCACCCGGCTGGCAAACCCTCTGGCTCGGCCGCCGGAGCCTGCGCCTGCTCGTGGAGGGCGTGAACATGGCGGCGCAACTGCTTGACGAATAACAGATAAAAAAACGCCGACCTACCGGCCGGCGCTTTTCAAAAGATTTGGGTAAGGACAAGACCAGAAGGTCGGGGTTTTTTGTTGAAACACAATCGAAGCATGGGTACAGGGGCATTAATTCAGCAGCCGCTTTTTCTCCAGCCTTGCCACGCTTCGCAGCAATTCGGCGCTGTTTGTGATTTGGGTGAGTTGCCAATGGTCGCCCTGCCGGCGCATCTTTACTTCCACCACCATCGTGGTGTCGTAGCGCGGCTGAGTCACTTCCAGTCCCACAAAGGCATTGTCGCTCTCTTCCCGGGTGTACTTTACCCCCTTAAACTCGCTGTCCGGACTAACTATTTTGCTGGCCAGGCCAGTCAGGGTAATATTCACCAGGCGTTTCGGCGCGGCGGCGGCCGCTGCTTCGTTGGAGCCGGTTTCCACGTTGCGCTGCACTTAGTCGTGGGCAGCTCTGGCCAGGGCGGGTTTCAGTAATTTCATCGCTCCCCCCATCATCAGGCTACCACCGGGCATCAGTGAAGTCAGAGCGGCACTCTGCTGCGTCATATCATCTACCAAGTGGTTGCTCACGCTATTCACGTCGACATATTTTTCGAAGGTGGCCATATTGTGCGTTTGCACGGCGGCGGCGGCCGCTACCAGCGAGCCGCTCGGGCCGCCCTTCAGCGTGCGGTAGTAATAATAGCCTCCGCCCACAAGGGCCAGCAGCAACGCAAAAAGCAGCGGTTTTTTCATAAGGGTCGTTTGATGAGTGCGAGGGCAAAATTACCCCAATTCACGGGCTTTACGCCGGCCTGTTATGCGCCCG
>JANPOR010000040.1:0-14963 GCA_031428075.1 Hymenobacter sp.
CCGTACTCGACACCTTGGCCGTCGACCATGACTAGACCTTGCCACAGTGGTCCACTCAGTGTACTTGGAGGAAGCCGGAAAAGCTCCTGCACTGAATCTGTACGCTCTCAACCTGACTCCGCAACTGCTGCTGCTCTACGATTGGGGGATGTACGGCGACCGGGAAGCGCAAGTGTTTTACACCCCCGCCGCCGACCCGGTGGTGCTGGCCCGGCTGCGGGCCGTGCTCGGGGCCCATCTCCAAGCCGACCAGCTAGAGCGCCAGCGCATTCAGGTACTACGGCTTTCGTACAACGACATGGAATTTTCGCCGCTGCTCATCAAAATCCCGTCTCTTGGCCTAACCACCCACTACAACGACAATCTGCTTCCTGCCCACGAAACAATCTTGCAGCACGTGCAGCAACCCGACGAGAAGGGCATCATCTTCCTCTATGGCCCCCCGGCACCTGCAAAACCAGTTGCATCCGCCGCCTCTGCGGCCTCACCGATAAGCCTAAGCTGTTCATTCCGCCGGACCTAGCCGCCCGCATCGCTGACCCCGAGTTCATCAACCAGTTGCACGACAATACCCAGTTGCACGACAACACCGGTTCCGTCCTCATTATCGAGGACGCAGGGGAGTTGCTTACTAAGCGACGGCCCCGGCGGCAACGCTGTCAGCACCTTCCTGAAACTGTCGGACGGCTTACTTTCCGACGGCTTCCAAGTCTGAATCTTCTGCACTTTTAATACCGACTTGACCCGCATCGACAAAGCACTGTTGCGTAAGGACCGCCTCATCGCCTCTTACCACTTCGGCCCGTTGGCCCAGCCCAAGTCGCAGACCTTGGTCACGGCCCTCGGCCAAACAAAGCGGTTTTGCTGGCTGACATCCACAGCCGCGGGAAGAACAACTTCATGAGCACCCCCCAAATAGCGCTCGTATTGGCTTTGGACGTAGCTAAAAGCTCATCAATATAAAATTGGCACAAAAAAAGTCTGTTCGCAGTATTAATAAAAAACTGCGTTGCCACGCGCAACGCAGTTTTTTATTGGCTCGATGAGGAAATGAACTGTCATTCCGAATGCAACGAGATTCTGAGTTGAGGGGCCCAGATTCTTCGCTACGCTCGGGATGACAATTGCCAACCGGCTTTTATTTGCCGAAGAAGAAGTTGGCTTCGATTCGAGCATTCTCATCGGAATCGGAGCCGTGAACGGCGTTAGCCTCGATGCTCTTAGCGTATTTTTTTCGAATAGTGCCTTCAGCAGCCTGGGCCGGGTTGGTCGCCCCGATGAGAGTGCGAAAATCCGCCACGGCGTTATCTTTTTCGAGCACGGCGGCCACGATGGGTCCGCTCGACATATACTTCACCAAATCTTGGTAGAACGGGCGCTCTTTGTGAATGGCGTAGAATTCGCCGGCGCGCTCGGCCGTAAGGGTTACTTCCTGGAGTTCCGCGACGCGGAAGCCGCTGGCCTCCATCATTCCCAGGATGCCACCGATGTGGTTTTCCTTGACGGCGTCGGGCTTAATCATCGTGAACGTGCGGTTGGTGGCCATGAGGCGGGCGTAAGTGAGAAATGGATACAATGAAGGCCAAAAGTAACCATAACTCGGGCGGCGCGCTGGCCGGGGCCGGGGCCCTGTTGGGCAGGCCCGGGAGAACCTTCGGGGGGGGGACGGTTGTTGGCAACGGATTTCTTCCGACTTTTGCCGCCCGGTTCATCCTAAGGGCCCGGCCCTTAGTTGTTACTACTAGGCTTCTCACGCTATCAATGACCACCCCCCTTGCCGAATTACAGGCGCTGCTTGCGCAGCCGCGCCAAATTTTTATCACCACCCACCACAAACCCGACGCCGACGCCCTAGGCTCGTCGCTGGCCTGGGCTGGCTACCTAAAGCAGCACGGCCACCACGTGACTGTAGTGACGCCTTCCGATTACCCCGCTTTTCTGAACTGGATGGTGGGCCACGACGAAGTAGTGGTGTACGATAAGCGCCAAAACGACCACCAAGTGCGCGACTTAGTGCAGCGGGCCGAAGTTATCTTCTGCTTAGACTTTAGCTGCCTGGGACGCATCAACGAAATCGGCGAGTATGTGCGTAACGCCCCCGGCACCAAGGTACTCATCGACCACCACCAGCAGCCGGAAGACTTCCCCGACATCAGCTTCTCGAACCCCAACGCGGCGGCCACGGCCGAGCTGATTTTTGAGATTATTCGCGACTTAGGCGACCAAGCGCAGATAACAAAGGCCATGGGCGAAGCCCTCTACGCCGGCATCATGACGGACACGGGTTCGTTTCGCCACCCCAGCACCTCGCGCAATGTTCACCTCATCATTGCCGAGCTGCTGAGCGCCAATATTGACCTCTCAGCTGTGCACCGCCGCATCTACGACTCGCACACCGAACTTCGGCTACGCTTCTTGGGCTTCGTGCTGAAGGAAAAGCTGGTCGTCAACCGCGAGTTCAACACCGCCTACATCACCATCACCAAGGAGGAGTTGCGCCAGTATGATAGCAAAACCGGCGACACCGAGGGCCTCGTCAATTACGCCCTCAGCATCGAGGGCATCGTGTTTGCGGCCATTTTCATCGACCGGGGGCCGGCCGTAAAGATTTCCTTCCGCTCGGTGGGCGATTTTTCGGTTAGCGACTTTTCGCGCCAGCACTTCGAGGGCGGCGGCCACCACAACGCCGCTGGAGGTATCAGCTACCTGTCACTGGAAGCCACCGTGGAGCGCTTCCTAGGCCTAATACCCCAATATAAAGAACAGCTAACGGGTGAGCCAGTGGTCGCCGCGCCGCCTATGGCCTAGCCGGGCGTACCTTTGCGTTCGAATCCGTTTTTTTCCTACAATTTAACAAATTCATGCGTTCACCCTTCCGCTCCGGGCGGCACCTGGCCCTGGGGGCCGGCTTGCTGGGCCTTCTGTTTTCCACCGCGGCCTGCAACAAACTCGGCGGGGCCGGGGGCTTTACCAAAACGAAGTCGGGCATCGAATACAAAATCTTTAAAAAGGTCAACGGCAAGTACGATCGACGTGAAATCAGCGGCGACGTAGACCCTACATACAAAGTCCGGGTAGGCAAGTTCCTCACCGCTTACATCGACACCCGCACTGGCAAAGACTCGGTGCTCGAAAGTACCCGTACCAAGTTTCAGGGCGCCGTGGTGCCGCTCCCGCTCCAAGAGGTGAAGCGCAAGGGCAACCCCGACGAGGCGTTTGCCCTGCTGCAACCCGGCGACAGCGGCGTATTTCGCTTCAACGCCGACTCGCTTTTCAAGCCCCAGGGCCGTCCTGTGCCCAGCTTCCTCAAAAAGAGCGGCAATGTGGTGGTGCTGCACGTGGCCACCCGCGCACTCATCGATCAAACCGCCGCCAGGGTCATGCAGCAGGAATTGCAGCAGAAAATGATGGCCGAGCAGCAGCGCCAGATGATGTCCTACGCCGGCGAGCAGTTGAAGAAAGATGACGCCACCCTGCAAGGCTATATCAAGTCGAAAAACCTGACGGGCCTGAAAAAGACCCCCTCGGGCATTTACTACGTGGTTACATCCCCCGGCACGGGCCCCGTGGCCAAGCAGGGTCAAACGGTGACCATGAAGTACACGGGCGCGCTGCTCAGCGGCAAGGTGTTCGACTCGTCGGACCGGCACCCGGGCGCCCCGTTTGAGTTTCCGTTAGGTCAGGGTAAGGTCATCCCAGGCTGGGACGAGGCCGTGGCGCTACTCAATAAAGGCAGCAAAGCCACGTTCCTGATTCCCTCCACGCTGGCCTACGGGCAGCAGGGCGCCGGAGCTGACATTCCGGCCAATTCGCCGCTGCGCTTCGACGTGGAACTGGTTAACGTAAAATAATTTTGTTGCCTGTATGTTGGTGTCGTCGATAAAATCATTTCTTTCCCGCTTCCGCGCCCAAGCTGGGCTGCTGGGCTTGGCACTGCTACTTGCGGGCCCGGCTCTGTGGAGTTGCAAAGGCGACACGGCTTATTCAAAAGCCATCCGCGACCACCAAGATCTGTACAAAGCCATCGACGACACCACCATCCAAGGCTACCTGACCCGCCACAATTATTCGGCTGCCACCTACAAGCGCACCAGTTCCGGCCTGTACATCGTCACGCTCAAAAGCGGCACGGGTCCGGTACCTGCGCTGGGGAAGCAAGTGGCCATCAGGTACATTGGCCGTTTCGTGAGCCGTAACATCGAGAATATCATCTTCGACAACTCGGCCGACGGCCGCACGTCTTGCGGGTGCGCGACTTTCACGGTCGGCACGGGCGTAATTGCCGGCTGGACCGAAGCGTTGCAGTTGATACACCAGGGCGACCGGATTTTGCTGTTGGTTCCTTCTTACCTAGCCTACGGGCCCACCGGCTCGGGCACTATTCCGCCTGACACCCCCTTGCTGTTTGATATGGAGCTGCTTACCATTTCCCAATAATTTGATGCGCCGATTATTTCGCTTTTCTGCCCAAGCTTGGTTGTTGGGTTTGTTTGTCCTTTGCGCCTCTCCGGTGCTGTGGAGCTGCAATAAGTCCGTCGACAACAGCGCCAACGATGCGGCTGTAAAAACGGCCCAAGAGCACGAGGATAAATACAAAGTCATCGACGATACCATCATCCAGGGTTATCTCAAACGGCATAAATACACGGCCGCCACTTACCAGCGCACGGCCTCGGGCCTGTACTTGGTGACGCTGACGGCGGGCACCGGCACGCAGATAGTTACCGGTAGGCAGGTGAGTGTAAAATACACCGGTAAATTTGTGAGCGCTGCCACCGAGAATAAGGTGTTCGATACCTCTGACAACGCGCCGACCAAAAGCTTTTCTTTTAGAGCCGGCATCACCAACCTGATTCCGGGCTGGACGGAGGGCGTGTTACTCATGCGCCAAGGCGACCGCAAGCTGCTGCTCATTCCTTCGTACTTAGCCTACGGGCCGTCGGGGGCCATCAATCAGAGCACCAACACGTACGTCATCGCGCCCGACACCCCAATTTTGTTTGACATGGAAATCCTAACCGTGGCGCCCTAGCGGCAACTGGTCTTGGGCTGCCGCGCACCCCGTTCCGCGCTTGATAGCGGGGCGGGGTGCTTTTTTAATGAGCCAGGCAAGCGGTTGAAAGATAGGGCCTCAGGGCCTTGATTTGCATCAGTTTATGATTCTCCTCTATTTTTCCTATAACTATTCCATGCGTTTTTGGATAATAACGGTCGCGCTGTTGGCCAGCCGCTTGGCCCTAGCCCAGGCCCCCCCCGGCACGGGCCGTACCGCCAGCGGCATCGATTACCAGCTGTTCCGGAAAGAAACTAACGGCCGCTACGCGCCCCGCGCTTTGGTCGTGCCCACCGATGCGCCGTACGCCAGCCGCGCCGGCCAACTCCTGACTGTATTTCTGGAATTTCGGACTGGCCGCGATTCGCTGTTGATGAACAGCCGCCGCGTGCAGCCCCAGCCACAGCCGTTTCCGTTGCTACCCGCCCCGCCCCCCGGCACCTTGGAAGAAGCCGTGGCCTTGCTACTACCCGGCGACAGCGCCGTGTTTCGCCTGCCGGCCGATACACTGTTTACCAAAACTTTTCAGGGCCAACCCGTGCCGCCGTTCATCCGGCGGGCCGGCAACGTGCTGGTGGTGTTGGTGCGAACCTTTGAGCTGGTGAGCCGCGACGAGTTGGCGGCCCGGGAGCAAAAGCTGCGCGCCGAGCAAGCCAAAGTCGCCGCCGCTCAATCGACCCAGCAGCTGGCGAAAGACAACGCCCAGATCCAGGCATACCTCAAGAAAAACAAGCTCATAGCCCGCAAAACGCCCGGCGGCACCTATTACGTCCTCACCAAAACGGGCAAGGGGGCCCTGCCCAAAAAGGGGCAGACCGTGAGCGTGCTTTACAAGGGTAGCCTGTTGGCCACCGGCAAGGTATTCGACGCCTCGGCTCAGCATGGCAACGTGCCGATTGACTTTCCGCTCGGCACCGGCCAGGTCATTCCGGGCTGGGACCAAGGCATTGCCGCATTGCCCAAGGGCAGCAAGGCCGTGTTGCTCATCCCTTCGCCCTTGGGCTACGGAGCTCGCGGGGCCGGCCAGGACATTCCGGCCAACTCTGTTCTCCGCTTCGACGTGGAGCTGGTGGGCGTGAAATAACCCCTGCCCCATACCCGGGCCGCGCCTGTGCCAAGCCCGTCTCCGGCGTTTATAACCCTGGAGGCGGGGTTTCCAGGCCCGCCCTCGGGGTTCTTAACCCCGGTTTCGGAGTTCTGAAGCTCGACCTCGGGGCCCCTAACCCCGGCGTCGGCGATAAGAGTCCCGGCTCTGGTGCTCCCAAGCCTGTCCCGATGATGAAAAGCCTGGCCCCGGCTTTCCCAGGTCCGGCCCCGGCGGCGGGCTACTCGGCCAGCACCTGCGAGAGGATGTCGAGCGACTTAATCTCGCCCATTTGTTCGATGTGCAGCTGGTAGTAGCGCAACAGCACGTTCAGCAGCTCGCGGCGCACGCGGCCGTTGGGAATGGTGCTCCGGTCAGGATCTCGCAGTAACTCGTCAAAATAGCCCGAAAATTCGCGCAGGCGCAGCACGGCGGGTCCCGTGGCTACGGTGCTGCCGGTGGGGGCGTGCCCAGCCATCGCCACTTGGTCGGTGAGCTCGGCACCCGTTTCCGCTCCGAAGCCCAGATAGTTGGCTAATTCCAGCAGAAAGCGCAGCGCAAAGTTTTCGCTGCCGGACACCTGCCGATCAAAGGCCAGAATATTGTCGTGCAGAAACACGAACAGGGGCTTGTTGGCCTCTTCTTCGCGCACGGCCCGGCCCAACACTTCCGACAAAAACAGCACGACGCTACTTTTCGCCACGTCGTAGGGCGAGGTTTGGAAGGGCTCGGCGCAACGGAACTCAGCCAAGCGGGTAAGGCCCCCGCGGGCGGAGGTATAGGCCACCAATTCGAGCAGCGTGAAGGGCTGAAACAAGGCAATACGCCCGGGCGGCTTGGCCTTGCGCACCCCGTTCACGATATAGTTCTGCAACCCCAGCTGCTCGGTGTAAACGCGGGCAATGATGCTCGTTTCGCGGTATTTGAGGTAGCTGAAAACGATGCCGCGGGTCTTGATCAACATTCAAATTTTAGTTAATGCCAAATGGGGAGGTGCGACCAAATGGGGAGGTGCATTAATACATTGCCGGGTGCTTCAACCCGCCCTTCGCGTTTCCATATCTTCATACTCAACCACCTCAACATTGCCTCATTTTGAAAGCACCGCCACCTTGCTGACGCAACCGTTCTGGCCATTGGCATCGGAGGTAAGCACCAAGTATACGCCCGAGCGCACACGGCGGCCGGCGGCATCCGTCAGGTTCCAGGTGACGGTGCCACCGGCGGCCGTGGTGGCGTACACGAGGCGGCCAGCCACGTCCGTAATTTTCACCAGCGCATTATTCGTCAGCCCACCGATGCCCACCACGCCCACAAACTCGGGCCGTACGGGATTGGGAAAGACTTGGGCACAGCTAGGGGCCCCCTCCGTTACGCTGGCCCCGCCACGGTACGTGACTACGCCCGCGTCGGTAGCTACCCACACTTCGCCGGTTTTATCGTTCACGGCCACGTCGGTAATATGGTCGGAGGGCAACGGGCTATTGGCCTTGGTGAAGTGCAGTAGGGCCTCGTTGCCGTCGGGGCTGAAGAGCCACAAGCCGTGGTCGGTACCGAACCACTTGCGGTTGGCTCCGTCCACGGCCACCGACTTCACCACTTCGCTGTAGAGCAATTCGAAGCCACTGCCTTCGCCGCGCGTCACCCGGGGCGTTCGAAACGTGCTGGTGCCTGCCACGGCTCCGCTAGGATCGTCGAGCACGGCTACGCCCGCGGCCGTCGCCACCCACATAGCGCCCAACCGGTCTTTAGCTAGGCCATAGATGTTGGCCGACGGCAGCCCACCCGCCGTCGAAAACTTGCGAGTAGCGTTGGTCGCGGGGTCTAACACCCACAGGCCGTTGCCGCCCTGGCGGCCCTCAGACGCCCACACTTGGCCCAAGTTATCGAGGGCCAGGCGGTCCAAGTTCTGAGCGCCGCTGGCTCCTTGCGAATCGCTGAAATATGGGGCCGCGCTCCAGGTAGTGGCGGCCGGGTCGAAGCGAAACAGGCCCGATAGGCCCGTCTGGCGGTGCTGATTAGCCAGCCATACGCCGCCGGTGGCATCGGTGGCCAGGTCCGTCACCCGCACGCTGATGTAGCTGGCATTATTCGGGTCGGGGGTGCGGAGCAACGGGCTCCCGGGGATGCCCTCCGTGAAAAGCCGGAAATGGCCCGGCCCCTTCCATTCCAGCAGGCCATTGCCATAGCTGCCCACAAAGAGGGTCCCATCAGCTGTGCGCACGCCCCTCGACACGTCATATGGATTAGGGTAATCCGACGCCGACGGCAGCGCGGTGTGGGTGATGTTCGTCCACTGCCCGGCCGCGTACTCATAAAAGCCGTTGAGGGCACCGAACGGCGCATACCGGTCACCGTAGCCTCCGCTGAACACGTCCACAATGTTGGTGTGCGCATCGGCCACCAAGCCAAAAGCAAAGGGGGTTTCGGGACCGTTGGCGGCGAAGGTTTCAGGGGCTTGGCCGGGGCGCAGCCGTTGCACCCCGGCCAGGTAGTTAGCCACATAGTAGCTGCCGTCGCGCACCGAATACACCGCGTCTGTCACCACGTCGCCGGCCCCCGCCGGCCCCGCTAGCAACTGAAACGTGCCCGCAGCATCGCGCCGATACACTCCGTAGTTATCGCCCGCTAGCAGCAAGCCCTGGGGCGAGCTGCGCAACTGCCTGCTGCGAAACGTATAAGGTGCAGCCACCGGCTGCCAGGCGTTGGCGGCTTGCCGGAACATGAACGTCCCGACGCCGTCCACGGTGGCAAACACATAGCTCCCCTGCGTAGCCAACTGGTGGTAGGGTTCGTAATCGCCGGGCGCTGCCGGTACGAGCTGGTACAGGGCCCAGCTGCGGTAGTCAAGCAGGTTCTCGGCCATTCGGCCCACTTGCAAGCCCGCTGAGGTGGCCGCAAACAGCGTGTCGTGTGCCACAGTGGTAGCGTACACCTTCACCGCCGCGCCCGCGGGCCCGATGGCGCTGTAAGTATCGCTCACCTCACGTTTATCCAAATTGAGCACCACTATCCCAAACGAGGTGGACAGGTAGGCCCGCCGCCCGCTCACCGAAGCCTGATAAATCGTGCGTTCGCTCTGAATACTTTTGCGGAGGATGTCAGGAAGGTTGCGCACCTGGCCATTGTCGCCGAGCAAGTCCACGTTACCGTTGCGATACACCACCACCGTTTGGCTGCCCACCGAATCGTAGGCCAGCGCCGCCACTCCGACGTCGCTTAGGCCGTCGCGCCGGGAGAGCGTCTGAGTGGTATTTAGAGCTTTATCGATAAAATAAAAAGCGCTTTCCGTGCCCACGTACACCCGATTGCCAGCATCAGCCAAGTGCAGGGGGCGAGTGGTGGGCAGGTGCAGTTGCCAGTCGCCGTAGCCCGCCGTGCTTTGGGCCTGCCCCAGCCCTGGCCCCAGCACCAAGGCCCCCATCAAAAACGCAACCAGCGAACGAAAAAAAAGGGGCATACGGCGGGGCCTCAAGGCTAGTAAAAGGAAAGAGCCCACCGCGATTGCAGCGCCGGACTCGTCGGTTTAGTGCGGGCGGGCGACCGCCGTGGGGGCCACTGGACGCTCCCGCATTCCGAACAAAAAGCACGGGCGACAACGGGCTTCGTACGAATCGGTCTCGCCCAGCAGCACCTGCTTTTCGCTGGCCACGATGCGGAACGAGTACGCCGCCAGTTCACCGCAACACACGCACACGGCGTGCACTTTGGTCACGAATTCGGCCGTGGCCAGCAGCGCCGGCATGGGGCCGAAAGGCCGGCCGAGAAAATCCATGTCGAGCCCCGCCACGATAACGCGAGTGCCCTGGTCAGCCAGTTGCTTGCATACGTCTACCAGCGACGCGTCAAAAAATTGTGCTTCGTCGATGCCCACCACATCGGAGCCCGCCGCCAGCAGTAAAATTTCGTCCGGCAGTGCCACCGGCGTCGAGCGGATACGGTTGGCGTTATGACTCACTACGTCGTCGACATGATAGCGGATGTCAAGTGCGGGCTTGAAGATTTCAACCCGCTGCCGGGCAATTCGGGCGCGGGTGAGCCGGCGAATTAGCTCCTCAGTTTTTCCCGAGAACATGGAGCCACACACCACCTCCACCCACCCCCGGTGGGGAGCAGTAAAGCGGGGGCCAACACGGGATTCAATAAACACCTAGTCAGATAATTAATTAAGATGGATCAGATTTCAACTTGACAATTCCACAGGCGTGGCCCTGTACAAATTACGGGCCTGCAACCCAAACCCCAACCGCTAGCTTAAACGTCGTAGCGCTGATGCGGCAGCTGCGTAGCTTCAGGTACCCTGCCCCAGACAGCACCGTCCGGTAGCCGCGCCTGGCACGTCAAGCGCTCGTCGGCGCGCAGGCGACCGGCGGCCCGGTAGCGAGTTTCGACGGCCGTGAGGGGGGCTAGGCATTCACCCCCCGCCCGCACCTGCACGCGGCAGGTAGTGCAACGGCCCCGGGCCCCGCAAGCATGCATCCAATCGAAGCCTGCGCCGTGCAGCGCGTCTAGCAGCGTAGCGCCGGCAGGCACTTCCACCACCGCACCGGGCAGGTTTTCTATCGTTAGCAGGGGCATTTATGCCTAACTTTCGGCGCTTGAACTCCGCCTGTAAATGAACGACAAATATAGCCCCGCCAAGTGCGCACAGTACGGCCGCCGCTTGGCCGCCCGGCTCTGCGGGCAACACTTCGGTCCCCAGCCTACTGCCACCCTCGATGGTCCCGACCTGCTGTGCTTCACGCCCGTACGCCAAGTTAACCTATTGGTGGTGCATCGGTTGCTGACGCAGTGGCAGGCTGAAGCTGCGCGGCTGCGCAATCCTTATTTCGATTTTGACGCCGTGCCCGTGCAGGAGGCCCTCGTTCAACTGATGAACACGCTCTCGCGCCACATCCGCCTCAACCGTGCTTCCCTAGAGCCCCTGCTGGCCCAGGCTACCGCCGACGCTCTAGGCCTCGCCGCCGACCCCGTCGGTACGGCCCAACGTCTATTGTTCGGAGGCACAGGCCTCACTACTGTGGCCGACCTACGCGCTGCGCTGCGCTACATCGACCTCGATAAAGATTTTTTTCAGGGCTTCGCCGACAACTTGCCGGCCACTGAGGAAGGGTTTACAACCGATTTTCTTTTCCACCGATTTGAATTGTACCACGCGGCGCACTACAAGGCTCACCAGCCCGTGCAGCGCCTCGTCGAAACACTCAGCGTCTTGCTACCGCTTACCACCGCCGATCTGCTGGAGGATGGTCCAATAGCCGCCCCACATACTATTTCGGTTCCATCGGCACAGTCCGCTCAGGTAGCGTCGGCGCCCGTGAATCCACAGCCATTAGCCCAGTCAACGGTCCAAGCAGCAACTTCCCCAGAAGCCCCCACCCCGGTCGTTCCCCTCTACGAAAAGCTAAAGGCATCGCAGGGCGACGCCCAACCGCTAGCCGAAACATTGCGCGCCAACGCCATTTCAGCGCGCCCGGCTGAGCACACGGTCCCCAAGGTGGAAACCCTACGAGCCGCCATATCCATCAACCAACGCTTTAGTTTTATCAACGAGCTGTTCAACGGCGAAAATATGGAATATCACGCCGCGATTCAGCACCTCGATTCGCTACCTACCGCCGAGCAGGCGTGCGGCTACATCACCGACGACCTAGCGCAGCGCTACGACTGGAGCCGCAAAGAAGAGCACGTCAGCAAGCTGCTCAAGCTGATTGAGCGCAAGTTTGCCTAGGTTTCTGACGGACACAGCACGCAGTCGCTGGGCTATTCTCCGGCGCTGGCTGTTGCCATGGGCCCTAGCTGTGGCCGCGCTGGCCAATCTAGCTTATCCCATTTACCGGCATTACGATTTTTCTTATTCGCCCGATACCCGCAGCTACTTGCGCATGGCTACCGGTCGGTTCGACCGCGTTAGCATCACGCGCCGCTACAGGGTATTGGTACCGGCTGCCGCTGCGGTGCTGGCGGTCCCCATCACCCAAGTTTACGGCCGTATTTGGCCCCAGCGGCCCAGCGGCTGGTGGCCACTGCGTTTTTCTTTTTACTTAATCAATTGCTTGTTGCTAGGGGCGGCCGGGGCCTGTTGGTTCAACGCGGCGCGTTGCTCGGGCGCTTCAGCCAGCGCTGCCGCCCTAGCTATGCTAGCCCTGCTCACTAGCCGCTGGGCCGCTTACGACGCCGGCTTGCCCCTTACCGATAGCTTGTACGCCCTAGTTTTCGGATTGAGCTATTACGCCTACCGGCGCGGGCCCGGGGCGAACTGGGCAATAGTAGCGGCCTTATTAATCGGACCTTTGGCTAAAGAATCGTTTGTGTTTCTGCTGCCTTGGTTAATGTGGTACGGTCGACGCGCCCTGCCCCTCACCCGCCAGTTACCCGCGCTAGCCGTAGGCCTTGGGTCCCTGTACGCTGTGCATTGGTCCATCGACACACACATCGGCGTGCCTGCTACCGAATCGGTCGCTAACGCACTTTCTCATGTGGAAAACATCCGCTACTCGTTACATCGGGTGGCCAACCCGAAAGGCGTAGGTGAGTTGCTGAGCATTTTTGGACTGTATATTCTCATTTTTCCCGTAGCGCTTTGGCGCAGCCGAAAGACACCCAGACCAAAACGCTGGTTTACATCCTTGGGCCAAGCTGAATGGCTGTTAACCGTCATTGTAATCGTTCACATGCTGCTATCCGGCGATTTAGGCCGCATGGGGTATTTCGCCGCGCCAATATTTTGCACCACACTTGCCCTAGTATTCACGCACTGGCGGGAGTTGGTGCATCCTACTACTAATGGTTAGCGCACTAAATCTTGCTTCCGGTATGCGTCAATGGCCAGTAAGCTGAACAACAAGATCGTAAATGACCAAAGTGAAGAGCCGCCGTAACTAAAGAACGGAAGCGGGATGCCCACGACGGGTGCTAGGCCCATCGTCATGCCCATGTTAATGGTGATATGAAAAAACAGTATGCTCGCCACGCAATAGCCGTACGTGCGTCCAAATACCGATTTCTGCCGCTCTGCCACGTACAAAATGCGCCAGAGCAACACCAAGTACAGCCCAATCACCGTCAAGCTCCCCACCCATCCAAACTCCTCTCCGACGGTGCAAAAAATAAAGTCCGTGCTTTGCTCCGGCACAAAATCAAACTTCGTTTGCGTCCCTTGTAAAAAACCCTTTCCCAGTACGCCTCCCGAGCCCAAGGCGATTTTGCTCTGTGTCACGTTCCACCCCTTACCTAAAGGGTCAGCAGATGGATTGATGAGCACCTCAATGCGCTGCCGCTGGTGTGGCTGCAGCACTTTATTATAAAAGAAATCGACCCCTATCACCATTCCAACCACTGATACCCACACACCCAATGCGAGCGGCGCATGATGGCGCAGCACGCGGCGATTGACTATCAGCACAGCCAGCATTATCAACGTAAAAATTCCAACCAGCCAAAACTTTGGCACCAAAAGAGCCAATAGCAGTATAACTCCAGCAGCAGCCAGCAGCAGTAGAATGAGCGGCGACATGCCCTCGCGGAAATATGCGAGTAGCAATGCTACAAACACTAGGGCTTGACCAGATTCATTGGAAGCGACAATCAATAGCGGGGGCAACAAAGTAATACCAGCTAGCATCAACTGGTCGCGCCAATTCTGATTGCGCAAATTAATGCCTGCCATGAAGCGCGAAGCCGCTAATGCCGTGGTGAATTTCGCAAATTCCGCTGGTTGCAACCTCACTGGTCCTAGTTCCAACCACGACCTCGAACCTGCGATAGGACGGGCCACGAACATTGTGACAATGAGTAATATAATCATACCCCCATAAAGCACATACGCCAACGTATCGAAAGCTTTATGGTCTACAACAAGCAAAACCACAATCAATACTGTCGCAGTCCCAATCCACAGCAACTGCTTAAACCAATTGAACATCATCAATCGGTCAAAGCCTAAAGTAGCCAACGGGTTAGCCGGCGCATCAGGCGAATAGCTTGCCGCATAAATGCAAACCCATCCTAACCCTACCAGTAACAAATAAATTAATACTGTTATCCAGTCTATACTACGACTATAACGTACTGGTGAAGAAATCATTAAATTTATGGCAGTGGCCTAAATTAAGGTGATATTGTAGTTATCAGTTACAATTTTATTACGAGCATCGTGTATGGTTAAGGACTTGCTGAAGGAGCAGGATTTTTACACGAGCAAGCCGCAACGCTATCGCGAGGAATAATTGACGGCTTCGGTAATGCTCGTCCCACCGGTGCCTTTGGGGCATGGGCGGTGTTACCAGCGGGGCAGGACACCCACGCAGGCTGGAAACCAGGTCGGTAAAGTACCAACAATACCACCGGTAGCGGCAGGGTAGCGCCTGCCAGAGGCGACGGGCGGTAGTCGTGGCGCGGGCAGCCCAGTACCTAGGCCATGATGCGCCGACTGGCACGCTCGACGGCCAGCCAGGGCCGCATTTTGCGCCGCCGTTGGCCCACAAACGTCCACATTTCATCGAGTTCGAGCGCCTTTCACTCCCGGCGTTGGGCCTTTTTCAGTCGCAAGCGGGGCAAGGGCGGGCCCGCCGCTTACACTTTTTTTTGCTAGTTTGGCCACCATCATGCGCGCCACGCCGGTCACGCGCACAATGCTGCACTGCGAATTGCGCTCGACCAGCAGCTTTTTGACCTGCGCATAGAGAGGGACCCGCTCCACCGCGGCCGGCACAAAGCGAGCCTGGTGACCACAGGCCGTACATCGGTACTTGGCGTTGCTCTGACTACTGCCATTGCGCTGGATATGTTTACTGCTACACGCGGCACAAAGGTATTGCGTTGAAA
>JANPOR010000041.1:0-4389 GCA_031428075.1 Hymenobacter sp.
CGTCGTCGTCGTCGGACCCGCTATTCTCCCAGAATTCCTCGTCAAACTCCAGCACTTCGAGCGTGCCGGCAAGGCGGTCGGGCAGGGTAGCGAGCAAGTCGGCGGAGGAAGCGGCCATAAGCTGGTTGCCAAAGCCCAGAAACTGCTGGGCCAGGTCGTCGCTCTTGGTCAGGGCCTGCTTGAGGAAGCGCAACTTGTCGCCCTTCTTGCGATCGGCCCAGGCCGCATGCACGGCCTTCGCCAGCTCATCGGCCGGCATCGCGGGGGGCCCGGCGGCCGGCGCAGCACTGGCACTGGCGAGGTCGGCGGGGGTGTAGGCGTCGAGCACGGCCAGGCCCAGGGCCACGCTGTGCTTGCAGATGCCGTCGAACGCATACGGGCAATTGCAGCCGAACTCCAGGCCCGCCGCTGCCAACCGCAGCGCCACGCGGTAGCTGCGGCTGCCCCGCACGCTGGCGTAGAAGCCGTCGGCCTCGCGGCGTAGCTTGGTCAGGTTGCCTTCGTCGTAGTAGTCCTGGCCGCGCTGGAAGCTATTGGCGTTGGCGAGACGGCGCAGGGTCTGGCGGGTGAACATAGGGGCGAAGATGGGAAATCCAGGCGATTTTCGTTTGGGCAGCAGCAGCTTTTTTAGGTGTTTTTTGGTGGCAGGGGCCGTACTTTGCCCCTGTGGCTACCAAACGCGCCCCTATTTCTTCGCCGCCCTCCCCAATTCCTACCCGCCCGCCCTACATGCTCATCGAGCAGATTCAGATCAAGGGCTACAAGTCGTTGGTAGGTGCCACGCTGCACGTGCGCCCGCTCACGCTGCTGACTGGCACCAATAGCTTCGGCAAATCCAGCATCATGCGGCCGCTGCTATCAAGAAACCCAAGTTGCGGACTGTAGTCCGACTTGGTCGAGGGAGTAGACAAAAATGGACAGCGCGATTTTGAGGGCGAATCCCTGAGCCATGACGGCATGAATTTGCTTGGAAAAGCGGGCGGTGAGCTGGCTAAAGACCGTTTCGATGGTTTCGCGAAAGCACTAAAGTGGAAAGGTTTCGTGCGGAGCATGGGGCCGGGCACTGTTGCCCTTGCGGGCAGTCTGCTGCCAGTTGCCGGTGGCGGCGGCGAAGAGTTCCTCCCACGCGTAGTCCGTGTAGCCGGCATCGGTGCAGAGCACACTGCCTTCGGGCAGGTCCGGAGCCAGGGCCAACCTGCCGCTGCCCGGCGGGGCCCTGCTCGGCAGCTACTGCTACGCCCGGCACACGGCCTGCTGCGGGCCGTTGATGCGGCCGTGAGCCAGCCCCGGTGCGCTGCCTCGTACTGATGCAGGTGCTGTACGCCGCGGCCGCGGGGCTGTGCTTCGTGAGTGTGTACGCCGGGGCGGCCCTGTTGCCGCCCGTGCAGCTCAACGACACTCTGGGCCTGGTGGCCGAGCGCTGGCTGGGCGACTAAGCCAGGGGTCCACTAGGCGCTTCCCGCTTCAGCCGAAACAATCATCCCCCGCGTGTCATGCTGCTGCACACCCAGCAATTCCTGCCAGCGGAGTTCCTGCCCACGATGAAAACGATGGGCTTTAAGCTCTTGTCCCGCTACCTCATGGACTTGGGAATAGTGGGGCTATACGTGCTGGTGTTTGAGCCGCTGCTGCCCGGCAAAGAATGGGTGAAGGGCAGCCTGTTTTCGCTGCTCCCGCGGGCCGTCAACGGGTTCATCGTCCTGCCTCTGTTGGGCCGGGGCATGCTGGGTGCGCGGACGCTTACCGCCGCTGGACTCGTTTATTTTTTTATTGCTAACTGGCTATTCGGGCTGCTCATGGGCTGGGTATATGAAAGACTGGGCAAGCACCAATACCGATCCGCTTGGGGAAAAAACGAGGATTTGAAACGGCTTAGCTGGTAGGGCCGGTCTGCTTCGCCATAAAAACCGGGTAAAGATCAAGGACTACTGTTTACTACCCCGAACGCCGGGGGCGGGCGGGCTGTTGTCAGGGCCCAGTCCATCCGCCCCGGCCGTACCTTGTGGCCGTAATCGCCGCTCTCTGATGCCTGCCGCCGCGCCCGCTGCCTTCCCCGTTCTCGCCCCCACTGCCGCCACGCCCTCATTCCTGGCCGAAACGGCCCGCTACCTGCTCGACCGCTACGGCGCCGGGCCCGCCGACGAGTTGTCGGAACTGGTAGTGGTGGTGCCCACCCGGCGCGCCGTGGTGTACTTGAAGAACGAGCTGGCCCTAGCCCTCCCGCCCGGCGCAGCCCTGTGGGCCCCGCGCGTGGCAGCCATGGAAGACTACATGGTGGAGCTGGCTGGCGTGCAGGTGGAGGAGCCCATTGCCTTGCAGCTACTGCTATTTGATATTCTGCGGGGCTACGACACCAGCCTGAACTTTGACCGCTTCGTGGGCTGGTCGGGCTTACTACTCAGCGACTTTTCCAACCTCGACCAGAACCTGGCCACGCCCCGCAAGGTGTTCGAGTACCTGAGCCAGGCCAAGGCTCTGGAGCGTTGGGACCTGACCGCTCTGCCCGAGCGCAGTCGCCTGGCGGGCCGCTCGTTCAGCTTCTGGGACCAGCTCGAACGGGTATACCGCGAATTGAAGCGCCGCATGCTGGCCCAGCATCTCGCCTACCCTGGCCTAGCCTACCGCCTGGCTGTGAAGAAGATGCAGGCCCGTTTGGAGGCGCTCGGCGCCGACCCGGGAGCCCCAGCCGTGGCCCGCCACGCATTCGTGGGCTTAGGCAATTTGTCGAAAGCCGAGGAGAAGCTCATCCGCCTGCTCTACCGCGCCGGCCGCGCCGAGCTGCGCTTCGACGCCGACCCGTTTTACCTGGCCCCCGACTCGCCTAACCGCGCCGGGCAGCACCTACGCGAGTACACCCGCAAGTGGGATTTGCCGCTCGACGCCCTGGGCGGTGGCACCGAGTGGTTGCGCGGGCAGGCCCACCACGTGCGCCTGCTGGGCGTGGCCAACCCCAGCATGCAAGGCAAGCTGGCCGGCCAGCTGTTAGCCGAGGCCCGCCGCGACTTCCCCGACGCCACCGTGGCCGTGGTACTACCCGACGAAACCCTGCTGCTGCCCGTGTTGCACGGCCTGCCGCCCGATGCCGTGCCCGCCTACAACGTGACGATGGGCCTGAGCTTCCAGGCCACGCCGCTGTTCAACTTAGTCGATTTGCTGTTTGAGGTTCACCTCACCGGTATCCGCGAGGGCAGCGCCGAAACCAGCTACGGCGTGCCCCGCTACCACCATTTGGCGGTGAGCAAACTGCTAGCCCATCCCTTTTTGCGGCGCTACCAACTTTGGCTCAACCAGCAGCCCGACCCGAAATACCACGGCATCCTCGACCACGTGTGCCGCGAAATCGTGCGCCTCAACGCCGTGCTGGTGCCCGCCGCTGACCTACTGGCCCTGGGCCAGCACCAGCCGTTGCTGGAGGCTCTGTTTCAGACCTGGAACAACTGCGACGACATCATCCGGGCCTGCTACACGCTCATTGATTTGCTGCGCCAGGTATACACGGCCGAAAAGCCGAGCCCCGACCACGAAACGCCGCTCGGGGCCGAGTACCTGTACCTGTTTTATACCCTCGTCAAGCAGCTCGACTCAGCATTCGACTGCCGCGAGCAGCGGTTGTCAGTGGCCTCGTTTCGGCGGTTTTTGTACGAGCAGATGGTCCGCACCCGCCTGCCCTTCTCGGGCGAGCCGCTGGCCGACGTACAGGTGATGGGCCTGCTCGAAACCCGGGCCCTGGACTTCGACCACGTCATCATCCTGAGCTGCAACGAGGGCATTTTGCCCGCGCCCAAGCGCCAGCAGTCGCTGTTTCCCTACGACGTGCTGAAGGAGTTCAACCTTCCTACCCACGCCGACGCCGAGGCCGGCACGGCCTACAACTTCTGGCGCCTGCTGCAACGGGCCCAGCGCGTCGACCTGGTGCACGTGCTGCCCGGCGCCGAGGGCACCAAGAGCGGCGAGCGCAGCCGGTTTTTGCTGCAATTGGAAAACGACCTGCGGCCCCAAAACCCATTGCTGACGGTGGAAGACCTAACCGTGGCCGTGCCCGACTCCGTCGAAGCCACCGCCAGCTACGCCGGGGACTTCACACTTGAAAAAGACGCTGAACTGCTGGGGGCCCTGCGCGGCGTGCTAGAGCGCAACATTTCGCCCTCGCGCCTCAACGACTTTTTGGCCTGCTCGCTGCGGTTTTACTTCTCGAAGGTCGCCCGCTTCCACGAAAATGAGGCCGTAGAGGAAGTGCTGGAAGCCAGCAGCTTCGGCACGATGGTGCACGCAGCGCTGGAAAACCTGCTCCGCCCCTTCGAGCAGGACGCCCGCTCCCTCACCGAAGCCGATCTGCCCGCTATGCTAGCCCAGGTGCCCGCCGAAGTGGCCAGGGCCCTGCGCCAGGAG
>JANPOR010000042.1:0-21876 GCA_031428075.1 Hymenobacter sp.
TGGCCACGTCCTCGTGGTCGGCCCACTGGATGGGAGTTTCGAAATGACTCATTCCTTTTGAATAACAGATTATTAAATTATAAACGACAGCATGAATTCTATTTGGAGCAAGTCAAGTTATCATCATTCGTTGATAACGAGCAACTAACGCTATTTGTAATTCAAAATTTATAATTCATTTTTTAGTGTCCCAGGAAATCTTGCGCGGGCAAGGTTACGGTAAGTTGCGTGCCGGCTTCCACCACGCACTGACAGGCCAAGCGCGAATTGATGCGCGGATCTACGGCGCGGTCGATGAAGTCTTCTTCTTTATCGCTGATTTCAGGCAGCTCGTCGCCGCCTTTTTCCACGTAGATGTGGCAGGTACTGCACCCGCACACGCCCCCGCAATTGTGCTGGAGCTGGATAGCGTTGTTCAGGGCCACGTCGAGCACCGACTCGCCGGCAACAGCCACGTGGGTCTGGGCCGGTTGGCCATCCTGAAATTGGAACGTAATGGTGGTGGCGGACACGAATCTGAGTTCTTGAAGTAGAGGAAAAGCCGCCGGCCGGCCGGCCAAGCGCTGGGGGCTCAACCGCTTCGGCCACACAAGGGTTGGCAGGCGGCCCCAAGTTCTGCGCAGAACGTACCCAACGGGGCCACAAAGGTAACGCTGTCTGGCCGGGCGTCAGAGTTGGGACAAATCTCCGTCCGATTCGGCAGCAGATGGCAATTGCGCCTGAATACTGATTGTGAGTTGATTGTAGACGGCAAGCCAGACCGGGTGCGCGTCCAGCGCGGCGCGGTGGGCACCCAGTGTCAGGGCATCGCGGCGGGCGGCGGGCCCAGTTTGCACCCCGAAAGGCGCGCCGGTGGCCAAGGCCTTATCCACGGTTTCGCGCACGAGCGGAGCCAGTAGAGTCGCGGGCAAGCCGGCTTCGGCCAGCAGCGCGTCGGCAATGCCCAGCAGATGATTGGTGAAATTATTGGCAAACACAGCCGCCACGTGCAGCCGCAACCGGTCGGCCGAAACCAGCAGGCGCACGTCGGAGCTGAGGCTGCCAGCTAGGGCCAGCAACACTGCCTGAGCCTTAGCATCGGCCGCTTCCACGCACAGCGGTAAAGCCGCCCAGTCCACCAATCGGCCCGTGCTAAAGGTTTGCAACGGGTACATCACCCCACCCCGCACCTCCGGCCAGGCCCGGAATATTGCCAGCGGCAGAGCCCCAGCCAAGTGGGCAACCAGGGCCCCGGCCGGCCAAGCCACGGCCGCTAGCAGCGGGGCCACAGCCGCGTCGGGCACAGCCAGTAGGTATACATCGGCGGGCGGCGGGGCGGTCAGGTCCGTCAGCACGGCAGTGCCCGGAAACGTTACCGCCAAGGCAGCGGCAGTAGCGGACCGGCGGCTCCACACGAAAACTACCGCGTGGCCGGACGCCACCAGCGCCGGGCCCAACTGCCCGGCCACGCGCCCGGCACCGAACAGGCCTACGCGCAGCGGGCCGGTACGGTGCCGGATCGAATCGGACACATTAATGGGGAACTCGGCCGCCATGCGCTTGTGCGTCAGGCCACCGGCGCCAGTCGGGCCCGGGGCTCGGCCACGGCTTCGGGTGCGTCGGGGCCGCCGGCGTTGCGCTTGCTGTTGCGCTGGCGCAGGCTCAAAGCGAAACCCAGAGCCATGAGCAGGGTGCCGCTCCACAGCAGATTGATGAAGGGCTTCTGCATCGCTTTAAGGATGATATAGTCCTTCTGAGCCGTGCTGACGCCGAAGGTAAATTTACCCTTTACCGGATCGATGGCGTTAAGACTGAGACGGATACCCAAGTCGTCAACTTCATCGGGCACGCGGCCCACCAAGCGGTTACGCACCACGAACACGGGGTGGCAGTGGTACTGCCGCTGCTCGCCCGACACAATCATATCGGCCTGTAAGGCCAAATCGCCCTTGGCCAAGCCCAGGCCCACAGTTCCATGGGCCGGCTCGATGGCGCGGAACACGGCGAAGTAGTCGTTCAGGAAAATCGTGTCGCCCACGCTTAGGGTGTGCTCCTTGGGTTCGCTCCACTGCCGGTCTTTGCGCGTGTCAGGGGCCCCACTGATGTGGGTATAAATGTCGTGGCCCAGGAAATGCTTGATGTCGGGCGAGGCGAGAATGCCGCCCATCTCCTCGTTTACCTGGGCCCGGGGGTAGAGCGTGAACTGCTCACCCGAGGCTTTATTAGTATAATTGACGCGGTAATAGGTGTTTTCGGGCGTGACGGTCACCGTATCGCCGGTCTTGTAATACGTCTTGCCGTTGGCCGTGATGTCGGCCCGGGCCAGGGTTTTGTAGTCGTCGTCGGTGCGGAACAGCAGCTGCTTGTTCACGTAGCCGGGCACGCCGGGCACTTCAAAGTATTGGCCGGCGTAGGTGAGACTGTAGCCGTGCATGGGCGCGGCTTCGTTGCGGTACAACAGCACATTGTCGCGGTTGATGTCTTCCGAAAACTCCCTTGAGTACAGCAAACCCGACACGTTGCGCGAGATGATGCTCGAATAGCCCGACGAGGCCAGGATGCCCAGCAGCATCAGCGCCACGCCCAAGTGGGCCAGGGCTCCGCCCGAAAGATTAATACCGCGTCGCGCTAGCGTGAAAAGCGTGCCCAAATTAGCCAGCACCCCGAACAGCCCGGCCAGAAACAGCATTACATAAGCAGGCGAAATCGCGATTTGGTTGTAACGAATGAGCAGCACCGCCAGAGCCGTACCCAACAGGGCCAGCAACACCGAGGGCGTAAGGGCATTGGTGAGGCTTTCCTTGTCATTGCGCTGCCACCACATCACTTGGCCCACACCCGAGAGTAAGCCAATACCCACGCCCATCCACAGTTGCAGCTTGGAGTAGTGGGCCACCTGGTCGGCGGGAAGGGCAACATTGGTTTTAATGCCAATAAAGCCCATAAAGGCGTTATAGACCGGAATACTGGTGGTAAATAGCACCTGGAAGGCCCCCAGGCACAGCACCGTCGCGCCCACGAACACCCACAACTCGGGGCTGTACATGGTCAATTCTTTCGGCGATACCGGAATATCTTTCCAGCGCCACACTAGCAGGCCCACGGCCAGCACCGTGAAGAAGCCCAGGTAAATCAGCAGCTGCCCCGAGAGGCCCAAATCGGTAAAGGAGTGAACCGAAGCATTACCCAGCACCCCGCTCCGAGTAAGGAACGTAGCGTACAGCACCAACACAAACGTGCTGATCACCAAAGCATAGGCTGTGCGCAGGCCCGTGCGACGGCGCTGCCACAGTACCAGACCATGCAGGCCTGCCACCAGCACCAGCCAGGGAATGTATACGGCGTTTTCGACCGGATCCCAGTTCCAATAGCCACCAAAGTTTAGGGTTTCGTAGGCCCAGTAGGCCCCCATTACCACGCCTACGCCCAGCACACCGCCGCCTACTAAGCTCCATGCAATGGCTGGTTTTACCCAAGCCGTCAACTCTTTCTTCCAAAGCGCGGCGATGGCAAAAGCAAACGGCACCAGCGTGAGGGCAAAGCCCAGGAACAGCGTGGGCGGATGGATCACCATCCAGTAGTTTTGAAGTAGGGCGTTGAGGCCAGTGCCATCCTTGGGCACGAAATTGGGGTTGGTCTTCCACACCGGCAAGTCGGTCAGGAACTCGCGTAGTAGCATAAACGGTGAGGAGCCAATTTTCAGGCCACCGGCTACTACGCCTACAATCATGCTCACCAGAAAGGCCTGCACGGCGCTGAACACGGCCAGCACCGGCGCTTCCCATTTCTTATTAAAGACCATCACGCCCACGCCCAACAGCACCTGCCAGAATATCCAAAGCAGAAAGCTGCCTTCCTGCCCGGCCCAGAAGCACGAAATCATGTACTTAATGGGCAAGTGGTTGGAGCTGTGGCTCCAGGCGTAGTAGTATTCGTAGCGGTGGTGGTAGATAATGTCGAACAAGCAAGCAACCACGGCCATTACGGCCGCGCCGTGCACGAAAAAAGCGCCCCGTGCCAGCCGCTGCCAACTGGGGTCTGCGGCGCCCAAGGCACTGCCTCGCGCCGCCTGGAAATAAGCGTAAGCCGCCACGATTGCCGCCACAAACGCTACAATAACGCTCAGGTGGCCAATTTCTCCAACTAATAAATTCATGCGATGCGGGCCGTCTGGCCACTAATTATTTACTGGCGACTTCGGTACCTTTCAGATCCTTTTTCACGTACTTGCTCGGACACTTCAGCAGGATATTGTCGGCCAGGAACACGTTGTCGCGGATGGCCCCGGTGATGACGACCTGCTCCGAGGTTTCAAAATCCTGGGGCTTGGGGTTATTGTATACCACGCGCTGGGCCACGTGCGTTGAATCGACAAGGGTGAAGGCAAAGTAGTTAGGGTCCACCATCGGGTCGTATTGCAGACCAACGGGATGGTTCTCGCCGTCGCGGGGTAAGCGGCCTACCACGTGCACCTTGGTGGCGTTGCCTCCGGCCGCACGCTGCCGGGCTTCACCAAAAAGCACGTACACACTGGCATCGGCCGTGGTGCTGAGAATAATACCCGCCGCAACGGCGATGATGGCAATGGTGAAAATATGTGACTTTTTCATAAACAGCAGATACTAACAAATTTGACGCGCAAGGGGTATCACCGAGCCAAACTTTAAATTAGGTCGGACTCAGTAACAACAACAATCGAAAAAGGATAAAAGAATCCGTTTCACCGATTAAATCCGGCGGAATCCGTGGTTTGTTTTTCCAAGCGACCCACTTTGCGGTCGAGGGCGATGAGGTAGGTGAGCAGGCCGGCGATGATGATGACCACCGCTGCGACCACCACGTAAATTTTACCGCTGGCCCGCAAGGCGTCGGCCATTGCGGGTGCGTCGGGGGTCCCAGGGGCCTGGGCCCAAGCCTGGGAGGCAGAGCCTAGGGCCAGTTGAAGCACGCCACAGACAGCAGCAAAGTATCGGAAAATCTTATTGGTCATCGTGTTGATGTTGGAGAAGCGTCAGCCGGCTGCTGACCTGGGTAAGCCAGAAAGCAAACAAAATCCAGCCGATAACGGCGGCGTAGAACACGGGCCGCATGGTGCTATCGAGGTCGTACTTGTTGAATCCTGGGTTGCCGGTCTGGCCCGGGTGCAGGCTGTTGCCCGAGATACGGGGCAAAATGAACAGCAGCGGGATGGCCGCCGCAAACGCGAAAATGTTGTAGATGGCCGACACGCGCGCCCGCTGCTGGTCGTCGCGGAACGAGCCGCGTAGCACTAGGTAGGCCCCGTAGATGAGCAAGGCCACGGCGGCGGCGTTCAGGCGCGGATCGGGCGTCCACCAAGCCCCCCAGGTATAACGAGCCCACAGGCTGCCGGTGGCCAGGCCCAGCACGCCCAGCAGGATACCGGTTTTAGCGGCTTCGTGGGCCAGAATATCGAGCCGTGCCGAGGGCCGCCGCAGGTACTGCATCGAGTACACGATGGATACCAGCATCACCATGATCATCCCAAACCACATGGGCACGTGAAAAAACAGATTACGGATGCTTTCGTTGACAATAGGCAGGCGCGGCACTGGGATAAGCAGACCAGCCACCGCCGAGCCCACGATGAGTACTACCGCCACCCACTTCCACAGCGAGGTGCCGCGCGACTCTATTAGTCGCTGCCCGCCCCACACCGCCCCCACCGTAACGATGAGGCTAATGACAGAAATAATGATTCCTAAAGTTGCTTTGCTCATGATAACTAAGACTTAACCGCGCCACAAAAACGGAAACAGCAGGTACGACACCGCCGCTACAATCACGTTCAGGGCAAGCAGAGTAATGATGGACTGATGACTCACGCCCCGGTCGAGACCATCGAGGGCGTTCTTGCTGACTTTGATTAACAATAAAAGCATCGGAATCATTACCGGAAAGCCCAGCACAGCCATGAGCGTGGCGCCGTTACCGCCAGCCTTGGCTGCGATGCCCGAAATCAGCGTGAGCGTGGTGGCAAAGCCCACGGCCCCTAATGCCAAGTTGGCCACGAACAGGGCCAAGTCCTGGATGGGATTTCCCAAAAAGATGGTGTACAGAAACAGCCCCAGCAGCCCCACGCCCAGCAGCAGCAGCGCGTTATAAAGCATCTTGGCCAAAATGATGGCCTGGGGCCGTACCAGCGGGTAGTAATAGAGGCGCTGGCCGGGGCTTTCCTGCATGAAACCCTTGGCCACGGCGTTGATGGCCGCGAACAGCAAAATCACCCAGAACAACGCGTTCCAAGCCGGGGCCGGGGGCTGGCCGCCGCGCAGGCTGAAGCTCAGAAAACATACGAACACTGTGCTGCCCACGTACAGCAGCAGCCCGCCCAGCGCCGCCCGCTGCCGCCATTCCAACCGGAAATCTTTGGCGAGCAAGGTGGAAATCTCGCGGAGCAAAGGCACGGGCCGCGGGTTGGTTTCGTGCCGCACAGATACAAACCTTGGCGGGGGCAGGGCCCCACCGCCCGCCCGCTCACCCGCTCCCAAGGACCAAAAAAGAATGCCACTGAAATCAATCAGTGGCACTCTCGGCCAACAAAAACAGTCGGCGAAACCTGCCCAATCAGCGATTAAAAGTCGTAGCCCAGGGTGAAGTAGAATTTAGGCGGATTGGTCACGTAGTTTTCCCGGCCCCAGGCCACGTCGGCTTTGCCATAGAAGCCAAACAGCGTGCTGCGCACCCCGGCGCCGTAGCCCACCAGCAGCGGATTGCTGAAGTTAGTAACGGTGCCCGAAAATGGATTGCCGTTGCCACCGAAGGGCAAGGTGTTGTTGGAATTGTCAACGCTGAACGGATTGCCGCCCGTGTAAGCCGTGCCCGCGTCCACGAAGCCCGTGAACTGGAGGTTACGCAGAAAGGCCGAATAAATAGGCCGCCGCGAGAGGTACTGCACAATGGGCACCCGCAACTCGCTATTGAACAAGATGTACCGCGAACCGTAGCGGGTACTGTAGTCGAAGCCCCGCATGTTGGTCACGAACTGCTGATTGAATACCTGGCTCGGGCCGGGCGTCGGGGTGTTGGGCAAGAACGTCACCCGGTCGTCTTTGTAATTGGAAAGAAACCAGTTATCCATGCCGCCGAGACGGAAGTACTGGGTATTCGGCCCAAAAAACTGCCCGTAGCTGGCCCGGTTGGCCCAAATAATAGATCGGTGGATTTTTTGGTAATGGCGCAGGTCGATGGTCAGCTTACCGAAGTTCAAACCTTGGTTGCCCACGCCCCGCAACTGCTCCAGCGCAATTTTCATGCGGGTGCCGCGCAACATGTTCACCCCGGTGGTAATGGTATTGTCGAACACTAACTCGGCTTTATATCCTAAATAGTTCTGGTTAAGGTCCAGGTCGTTGAGAAAGTTGTTAGTACGGGTGCGGCTGATGCTTTCGAAGCGTGGGCCGGCCCGCAGGCTCATATTGTGGGTAAGCGGGTAAGCGAAAGTTACCGCCGCTTCGTGCCGACCGTAGCGGAAGCGTCCCTGCTCCAGGTCAAAGAAGTACGCCTGCTTCTGGTAGGCCACCGTCCAGTCGACGCGGTGCGTGAGGTTGGTGTACGAGGCATTGATGTTACTGGTGCTCAAATCGAACAACCCGAACAGCCCTGCCTCGATACGCTGGTTTTCGAGGATGTCGTTTAAATGGGCCCGGAACTGCAGGCCCAGACCCAGCAGCGGGTCGGAATAGAGCGAAGTGGTGATATTGTCGGCCATGAAGCGCGTGTCGTAGCGGTAGGGGCCAGCCACTACGGGTACTTCGGGCAGCACTTTATTGATGGGGCCCCGCCGGGCCGCCGGGCGCGTGGGCCGCACGGGTTCGTCCTCCTCAAACACGTAGTCACTGGTGTTTACGGCTTCGTCGGCCTTGCGGCGGTCGCGGCGCGAGCCGGTGGGGGCCCCTGTGCTGTCGGCCGTCGGGGTGGTGACGCGGGCAGCCGGGCGGGCCACAGCCGCTACGGGCGCGGCCGAGCGGTCTTCCAAGGTTTGCTGACGGGCAGTTTTTATCCCAGGCAGGGCCGCGGGCAGCTCAAATTTGGGATAGGCGTAAAGCACATCGCGGGCCTGCACTAAAGCCACAAACGCTAGGGCCCCGGTGCCGGGGCTGTAATCGAAGTCGATGATGTTGGGTAGGAAGCTTGTCAGCAGGTCACGCTGCTTGGTTTTGAGTGAGTAGCGGTAGAGGTTGCGCACGCCGCTCTCCTCGCCCAGGTACAGGATTTCGTCGTTGGATAGGGCCCGGGGCCGGGTTTCGTTGGAGATGGTACTGGCCAAGGCCTCCACCGGCAGGGCCCGGCCGTCGAGGTGGTAGAGGAACAGGTCGTAGTTGTTCACCACGTTGGGAAACGTGGCCGGCCGCACCCGACCCAATGAATCAAGGTAGCGGTTGGAGCTGAACACAATGCCCTGCCCATTGGGCATGAACACCGGTTGCACGTCGTCGAATAAGTCGTTAGTGAGTTGCTCGGCCTGGCGGCTGCCGGCTCGCAGCACGTACAAGTCGTTTTGCCCACCGCGCACGGCACTAAACGCTAACGACTTGCCATCGGCCGAGTAGCTCATGTCCAGCACCTGGTCGTAGTTTTGGAACAAGGAAGCCGACCGACGGAAGGTCACAACCGAGCTAAATCGGCTGAGCAAGTTGCTGCCGCTGGCATCGCGCAGGTGCAGCGTCATGGCGCCTTGGCTCATCTCAGCCACGGCCACCTGGCTGTTGCCGCGCCAAGCCAGCGCAGGCAAGCGGGTTTCCACTTGCTGGTCGGGGGTTTTGTAGCCACCACGGCCCACGGTGCGGCGGTGGCTACCGTCGCGGTCGGCCACCACCACGCGGTAACGGCCCAGCTCGTTCACGGCGTAGGCCAACTGCTGGCCGTTGGGGCTGAGGACGGGCTGCGAGTAGATGGCAAATTTTCGATTGCGGCCGCCTACCTGAAACTTCGCGTCGGGCACCACCAGCGCGGCCAGGGCCGGCCGCGTGTTCAGCGCCCGATAATAGGCCAGCCAGTCGCGCATAAACACTTTGTACGGCACGTTCAGCGATGAGCTAATACCCACTTCCGCGTCGCGGGTGATGCGCGTCAGGTTCAAAATGTTTTGGATGGTGGTGTAGCCGTAGCGCTCGGCGATGTAGTTCCAGATGCTCTGGCCGGCCAAGCGCGGGTCGCGGATGAAAAACGGGGCCGTGCGGTTGCCGCTGGGGTACTGCCGGGTCATGTCGCGCATAAAACCGTCCATTTCTACGCTCCACCCCTCGGCGGCGTAAGCCGAGGCCCCGCTGATGAACCAGTCGGGCAGCTGGAGCAGGTAGCTGCTTTGCAGGACTTCGCGCAACGAGCCGCCGTACATCATGTCGTTCATCAGCACCCGTGTCAGCTGGAAGCTGAGTTCGCGCTTGAAGTCGGTTTGCTGGCCGGTGAAGGCTATCTGCACCTTGCTCATGCGGGCCAGGGGAGCGTCGCCGCCGGCCACGGTTTCGGGGTTGAGGTCGAGGCCAACGTTGCTCTGACGCAAATCGCCCACCGAGTTGTACAGCATCAGGGTGGTTTTGGCGTACGGGTAGTACCCGATGAGGGCCGTGACGCGCTGCAACTCCTTTTCGGCATAATCGACGGCGCGGCGGGCGGCAGGTTCGTTGCCGTCGTAGTACATCACCGTGAAATTCTGGGTGCTGTATTGCTGCCAGTGAAAAGTGCGGTACTGAATGCGCACCCGCCCGAACTGCTCCTGCGCGGTTTGGGCCCGCACCGTGCCCGCCGCGGCCACCAGCAGTGCCAGTGCACACGCGCCCCGCCCCGCTTTCACAACCGAAGAAATATTGCTCATAGTCAGCGAACGAACAAAGACGGAAATTAGTCCACAATAGAACACAGAAGTCAACTACGCGCCGCCACCGGTGCGGGCCACAGCGCTGCGTAGCGCGCCAAGCTCACCTCGGGCCAAAGATCGGCCCGACCGGCCAGCCAATCGGCCATCAATGCTGCCAGCCGCGGGGCCAGCACCACGCCCTTCGAGCCGTAGCCGCCGCAGAAGCTAAGGCCGGGGACTGCCGGGTGGGGCCCCAGCAGCGGCTTGCGGTCGCGCACGGCGGGCCGCACCCCCGCCCGCTGCCCCACCACCGCAAACGGGGCGTCGGTAAGGGCGGCCAGACGGCTGGTCAGCTCGGTGCGGCCGTCGGCCGTAGGGCCCTCGGCAAAGGGCGGCCAGCGGTAGGTGGCCCCCACTCGGAAACACCCGGCCCCCAGCGGCACCACGTAGGCGCTCCGGTTGAGCACCTGTCTTGCGTCCAGGCCGGCGCATTCCACGTCGATCACCTCGCCTTGGTTGGGCGTGAGGGGCAACCAGCTGAAGTACGGGTTGTTGATGGCTTCGGCACCTTCGCAGCACACCACGCGCTGGGCTCGAACAGTGCCGTTGTAGATAAACTCCGAGGATGCCCCGGCTGGGGCGCTAACGAGCTTTTCCCAGTCAAAAGTTTCGCACCGCAGCCAGCCGGCGGCGAGGCCTTCGGTGGCCAGGGCCCCCAGCAATTCGGCCACGGCCAAGTAGCCACCGTGGCGCAGCCAAGCCCCGCCGTGGGGGGCCCTCACTCCAGGAAGGCCGGGGTCATGGGTTAGGATGTCGCCCACAAAATCGCCCCAGGGCCGAGCGCCGCTACGGGCCACGGTATCCGCTTGTTCCTGCGCCGAGCCGAACACCTTAAAGATAGGCGCGGCCGTAAAAAATGACTGCCCTAGCCGGGCTTCCAGCGCACGGTAATAATCGGCGGCGTAGGGAATCAGCTCGGCGGCGCGCCAAGCCAGAGCGAAGCGCCGCCCGGCCACGGGGTTCACGAGACCCGCCGCCACCCGCGAGGCCGAGTCGGGCCGGCCGGCGTCGTACACCAGCACCCGGTGGCCACGCAGCCGCAAATCGCCGGCCAGTGTGGCCCCAGCCAAGCCGTGGCCCACCACCAGAAAATCGCAATCCGTCATAGCAGCAAGGTACGGTTGCCGGAGCCAAACGCCGGGCCGTTGCCGTACTTTGGCGCGGTGTTGCGGCGGGCAGCAGCACCAGGGCCCTGGGACCGGAGCGCACGGCCGCCGTCAGCCACTTTTCATATCTCGATTTCATTATGCTGATTAAAACCTTCACTTTCAACGGTTTTTCTGAGAATACTTACGTCCTCACCGACGAGGCCACCCGCGCCTCCGTCATCGTCGACCCCGGCTGCTACACCGCGGCCGAGCAGAACACGATGCGGCAGTACATCGACGAAAACCGTTTGGGCGTGGCCGCCGTGCTGCTTACCCACGGCCACATCGACCACGTGTTAGGCTGCGCTTTCGTGCTGAAAACCTGGCCCGGCACGCCCTTGCTCGTGCACGACCTCGACCGGCCTACGCTGGCAGGCGTGGCCACTTACGCCAGCTCCTATGGTTTCGGGGCTTACCAAGCCGCAGAACCGACTGGCGCGCTGGTGGCTGGCCAGCCCGTGCGCTTCGGCGATGCTGAGTTGGAGGTGCGCTTCGCCCCTGGCCACGCGCCCGGCCACGTCGTGTTCTACCACGCCGCTAGTGGGCAGCTCATCGGCGGCGACGTGCTGTTCCAGAACAGTATCGGGCGCACCGACCTCCCCGGCGGCGACCATGCCACGCTGCTGCGCAGCATCGAAACCGAGCTGCTGACGCTGCCCGACGAAACCGTGGTGTACCCCGGACACGGCCCCACCACCTCTATCGGGGCCGAGCGGCGCAACAACCCGTTCTTAGTCAGCTAGCAGTTAATAGTGAGTAGTTAACACCTTAATTAACTGCTCATTACTAATTATTCACTGCTAATTGCTGACTGGCTTTGAAAAAGCATATTCCCAACGCCATTACCTGTCTGAACCTGCTGTGCGGCTGCCTGGCACTGGCGTTCATTTTCGCCTCCGGCCTGCCCAACCTGGTGGTGGGGGCCTACCTGGTGGGCTTGGCGGCCGTGGCCGATTTCTTCGACGGACTGGTGGCGCGGGCCCTGCGCGTGTCGTCGCCTATCGGCAAAGACCTCGACTCGCTGGCCGATATGGTGTCGTTTGGGGTGGTACCGGGGGCCATACTATTCCAGCTGTTAAAGGCAGCGCTGAGGCCGCAAGTGGTGCCAGGGGCCTTGGCCTATTACCTGCCTTACGCGGCATTTTTGGTCACCATTTTCTCGGCCCTGCGGCTAGCTAAATTTAATAACGATACTCGTCAAACCAACTCGTTTATCGGCCTACCCACGCCGGCTTGCACGCTGGTGGTGGCCTCCCTGCCGCTCATACTGGCCGCCCACACCGGGGCCCCCACGGCCCTTACCAGTCTAGTGCTCAACCCGTGGGCGCTGCTGGCCCTCACGGGGTTGCTGTCGGGGCTACTGGTGGCCGAGCTGCCATTATTCGCCTTGAAGTTCAAAAACTTTGGCTGGGCCGACAACCGGCAGCGGTTTGTATTTTTGCTGTCGGCACTGGCGATGGTCGTGGTACTACGCGCTGCGGCCGTGCCGTTGGCGGTGCTGCTTTACGTGGCGCTGTCGGCGGTGAGGCGGCGGCCAGCGTGAGCGGATGGGCTTATCTTCCACAATAAAATTCACTTTCTGTAGTTGAGGAACCGGTCCTAGGTCCAGCCCCAATGCCTCGCGTTAGGGCCAGCCGCAAGACGTACCCGACGCTATTTGCCGTCATTTTATGCGTCGTTTTTTTCTCTTGCTGCTGTGCGTAGGATTGGGATGGACGCCAGCGCGGGCGCAAGGCGGCACGACCACGGCCCACGCCGTAGTGCGCTGGGGAGGCTATGCCGAGGTACCCAGCCGCACCGAGCGCAAGCAGCGGGTGCCCACCTTTGCGGGGGCCTGGGCTGCGTTCGACGAGCAAGTGGGCGCGTTCAGCCTGCGACTGGCCGGCGAGGTACGCCAGGGCCAGCTGCTCAACCCGGTATACGAAGCGTTTTCAGAAGCCGATGCCAAGCTGTTCAATCTCAGCAAATTATTGGCTGGTCCAGTAGTACAGCTCAGCCAAGGCACCGAGGCCAAGCTGCCGGTGACGCGCCTAAGCCTGCGTCCGGTGCGGCGTAACCCCCAAACTGGCCAGGCCGAGCGCCTGATGTCGTTCGATTTCAGCTACACGCCTGAAACGGCGCGCGCGGCGCGCGGCGGCAGCAGTCGGGCCCACGCCGCCCACTCGGTGCTGGCTACCGGCGACTGGTACAAGCTAGGCGTGCCCAGCAACGGCATCTATAAAATCGACCAAGCTACGCTCAAATCCTTGGGCTTCAATCCCGCCAGTACCGACCCCAAGGCCCTGCGCCTCTACGGCAACGCCATAGGCCTGCTGCCCCAAGCCAACGCGGCCTACCGCCCCGACGACCTGGTAGAAAATGCGGTGCGCTTCGTGGGCAACGCCGACAACGCTTTCGATGCCGATGAGTACCTGCTCTTCTACGCGCCCGGCCCCCACACTTGGCACGCCGAAAACGGCCGGTTCCTGCACCTCAACAACGTCTATTGCGACACTGCTTATTATTTTCTGACTACCCAGGCGGCAGCCAACGCGCCCCGGCGCGTGGCCTCGATGGGGGGTCCCAGCACCGGGGCCACGCGCACCGTCAGCACGTTTGACGAGCGCGCTTACTACGAGCACGATTTGGTGAACCTGCTGCACTCGGGCCGCGAGTGGCTGGGCGAAGACTTCTCGACCCGGTCGGTGCTCAAGCGGGATTTTGTCTTGCCTTCGCTGCCCGACCTCGTGCCAGGCTCGGCTCTGCAGGTAACGCTGGCCCTGGCCGCCAGCGCCCTCGACGGCAGCCAGTTCGAGGCGGCCCTGAATGGCACGTCGATTGGCACCGTGCCGCTGGCCCCCACCGACGGCCGCTCGTACTACGCCGTGGCCACGCTGAATACCCTGACGCTGCCGGCACCGCTGCCCGTCGCCCTGCCCGCGGCCCTTAGCATTGGCCTCACTTACAGCACACCCAGCACGGGCGTGGGCTACCTCGACTACTTCGAAATCAACGCTCAGCGGCGGCTTGTGCTAAGCGGCCCGGCCCTGGAATTCCGCTCTTTGGCGAGCGTAGGGGCCGGCGCGGTGACTAGATTCGCGCTGAGCGGTACCACCGCCAACACGGCCGTATGGGACGTGACCAATCCGCGCCGCGCTGTGGCCCAGGCCCTTGACAACACAGGGGCCTTCGTGACCGCCACCGACACGTTACGCGAATATGTAGCCTTTCAGCCCGATGGGGCGTTTGCCCAGCCGCGCGCGTTTGGTAAGGTACCCAACCAGGACCTGCACGCCCTCGACGGCAGCTACGACCTGGCGATTGTGACTTATCCGGCCTTCCGTGCCGAGGCCAACCGGCTGGCCGAGCACCGTCGCACCCACGACGGCCTGAAAGTAGCGGTGGCCACGACCAAGGAAGTGTACAACGAATTCAGCTCGGGTGGGCAGGACGTGACAGCCATCCGCGACTTTATGAAGCAGGTGTACGACCGGGCCCCCGCCGGCAAGCTCCAGTACCTGCTGCTGTTTGGCGACGCATCGTTTGATTATAAGTCGAGCCCGCTCAACGACAAAGCCGCCGAGCCGACGTGGTGGGCCACCCGGGCCCCTTTCCGCAGCGACGCCGACTTCGACCGCGCCAACCAAAACTACGTGCCTACCTACGAGTCGCGCGAGTCGCTGACGGCGTTCTACGGCAATACGGTTACGTACTCGTCGGAAGATTACTATGGCCTGCTCGACGACAGCGAGGGCGAATGGAGCGAGTATCCCACCGGCGCCGAGGTGCAGGACATCGCCGTGGGCCGCTTGCCGGTACGCACCCCAAGCGGCAGCCCCGCCAATACCGACATGGCCCGCCGGATGGTGGACAAGCTTCTAGCCTACGATGCTCCGGCTAGCTTCGGCAAATGGCGTAACCGCGTGACTCTCTGGGCCGATGACGGCAACAACGATTTATTTGTAGGCCAGGGTTCGGAGCCTTTGGCGGCCACCGTTCAGGCAAGCCACCCCACATACAACATCCATAAGGTGTACTTAGACTTGTATCCGCAGCTGACGGTGGCGGCCGGCCTGCGCTCGCCCGAGATGACCAAGGCCGTGGACCAGTCGTTTGAGCAAGGCTCGCTGTTGATAAATTACCTAGGCCACGGCGGACCGGATGGGCTGTCAAACGACAAAGTTTTCACCAATGCTTCAGCCCTAGCGCTGCAAAACCGTGACCGGCTGGCCTTCTTGGTAACCGGCACCTGCGACTTGAGCACGTATGACAACCCCGATTTCACGTCGACCGGCGAACAGGTGCTGACCGACAACGTCAACGGCGGTGGGGCCATCGGCTTGTTTACGACCACCCGCGTAGTGGAGGCGGGCTTGAACGCCGGACTGAACCAAGCGTTTTACGACAATGTATTCCAGCCGCTGCCCGGCGGCCAAATGCCGGCCATCGGCACCGTTACGATGCTGGCCAAAAACGCCTACCCTGGCCCCGGCGTGGCAGGCGTGCTCAACAACCGCAACTACACCCTGCTCGGCGACCCCAGCATGACGCTAGCTTACCCCCGCCAAACGGTAGAAATTGACAGCATGAACAAGCAGTACCTGGGCGGCGGGGCTCCGCCCGCGGCCTTGCAAGCCCTGGCTCCGATGCGCCTGCACGGCCGGGTGCTGAGCGCTGGGGCCCCGAGTACGGCCTTCGACGGCACAGCCCAGGTGACGATTTACGACAAGCCCGCCACGCTGATGACCCTAGGGAACAAGTACACCGCCGCGCAGCCCACCGACGGCCCCCGACCGGTGCAGGTGCAGGAAAGCGTGATTTATAGTGGCCAAGCCACCGTGGCCAACGGGCAATTTAGCCTGCGCTTTGTGGTGCCGAAAGACATTAATTACAACGTGGGCATTGGCAAAATCAGCCTGTACGCCTTTAACGGCGGGAAGGGCGTGGATGCGACCGGGCGGCTGGCGTTGCCAGTGGGCGGGGCCGCCACCAGCGCAGTCCGCGACACCGTGCCACCCACCGTGGCCCTATTTATGGACAACGAAACGTTTGCCTTCGGGGGCCTGACGGGACAGAACACCACGCTGCTGGCCAATCTGAGTGACAATTCGGGTATCAACACCACAGGCGCGGGCATTGGCCACGAAATCACAGTGATACTCGACAACGACCCTGCTAAGCTCACGGTGCTCAACGATGCTTACGTGGGCAAGGTCGATGACTTCCGGGCCGGGCAGGTGAAATACCTCTACAAAGATCTAACGGCCGGCCCCCACACGCTGAAAGTGAAAGCCTGGGACACTTACAATAATTCGACGGAACGCACGATTGATTTCTTGGTGGCTCACACCGAGCAGCTGGCCCTGGACCACGTACTCAACTACCCCAATCCGTTTGCCCGCTCTACTACGTTTCACTTTGATCACAACCGCGAAGGCGACGACCTCGACGTGCAAGTTCAAATCTTTACCGTGTCGGGCAAGCTCGTGCGCACCCTCACGGCATCGGTCATAAACAGCGAGCCCCACCAGAAAAGTATCACCTGGGACGGCCGCGATGAATATAACGACCAGCTAGCGCGGGGCGTGTACGTGTACCGGGTGAGTGTGCGGTCCCCACGTGACCATGCTACAGCCTCCAAATTCGAAAAGCTCGTTATCCTAAACTAATAATCCATTTTCTTTGTGGCTGGGCACCCTAGCTCATCCCTTTCGATTCTATGCAACTCGCTACATTCGTTACCCTCCCGCGCCTCGCGCTACTGGCGGCTCTGCTGGCCGGTGCGGCCCCAGCCCAGGCCCAAGGCCAGACCGGTACCATCACTACGGCAGTGCCCATCCTCACCCTCAGCCCCGACTCGCGCTCAGCGGCGCTGGGCGAAGCGGGGGTGGCCCTCTCGCCCGATGCCAACGCGGCTTTTTATAACCCCGGCAAGCTAGGCTTCGTGCCGTATAAATATTCGGTGTCGCCGTCGTACACGCCGTGGTTGCGCAGCATCACCGACGACATGGGCCTATCCTACCTTTCGGGCTACGCCAAAGTGGGCGAGCGCTCGGCCATCTCGGCTTCGCTGCTGTACTTCGACCTGGGTCAGATTCAGTACCGCGACGTCAACAACATCGAGGGCGCCACGTTTAACCCGAAAGAGTACGCCTTTACGGTTTCCTATGGCCAGAAGCTGAGCGAGAACTTCGGCTTGGGCGTGTCGGCCCGCTACATCCGCTCCAATCTCACGGGCGGTAGCATTCCCGACGCCAAGCCCGGCAACGCGGCTGCCGTTGACATTGGAGCTTACTATAACAAAGACGTGAGCCTGGGGACCGGCTTGTACAACATGGCGTTCGGGGCCACCATCAGCAACATCGGCAATAAAATAACCTACACCGACCCCCAAAACGCCAGTTTCCTACCCACAACCTTGAAGTTAGGCACGGCCCTGACCAAGGAAATTGACCAGTACAACAAGATTACGCTGGTGTTCGACGCCAGTAAGCTGCTAGTGCCCTCGCCTTACTACGAAAATCCGTATGATGGCAACGACCCCGTTCAGAAGGCTCGCATCAAGGCTGAGAACGACGCACGAGCCCAGAAGTCCATCATCGGAGCCGCATTCGGATCGTTTTCGGATGCGCCGGGCGGCTTCAAGGAAGAATTGCGCGAAATCAACCTTTCGGGGGGCCTTGAGTACGCCTACAACGACCTGCTGTTTGCCCGCGTCGGTTACTTTTATGAAGACCCCAACAAGGGGGCCCGCCAGTACCTCAGCTTTGGCTTGGGCGTGCGCTACCAAGTGTTCGGCATTGACGGCGCCTACCTCGTGCCCAACTCGCAGGCTAACCCCTTGGCGCAAACCATTCGGGTGTCGCTGCATTTCAACTTCAATAAGCTAGCCGATGCCTTCAGCGGCGACTCCGGCGGCACCAGTGGCGAAACGCCTACCCCGCCCCAGAACAACTAAACTAGGGTCCTAGCGCTCACTGTAGTCATCCTCCACCCGAGCAGGCGGAACCTGAGCGGCATCTTCGCTCTTGGTTGCGCCCGCCCGGGCAGGCCGAGTAGTGCTTTTCTTACCGCATTCTCTTTTTGATATGCTCGACCGTACCGTTGCCCCTCCCGTCCAACCGCTGGCCCGCGTGGTCCTGCCGGCGGCAGAGGTAGTTATTCTCCCTAACGCCGCCCGCCTGCACACGCTGCCCAACGATGCCCAGCCCGTGGTACGCCTGCAAGTAGTCCTGCCGGCAGGCAAAATCGCCGAGCCCAAGCCTAGCTTAGCCTTGCTAACGGCCCGGATGATGCTCGAAGGCACAGCCGCCCGCACCGCCCGCCAAATTGCCGACGAAGTAGCGTTCTATGGCGCCTCCCTCGATTGCGAATCGGGGCCCGACCGCGCCTTGCTCACGCTGCATTGCCTCACGCGGTACTTGCCCACGCTGCTGCCGCTCGTGCACGAAGTGCTCACCCAGCCCACTTTTCCAGCCGAGGAGTTGGCCCAGCTAAAAACCCGTACCGTGCAGAACGTGCAGGTAGAGCGCCGCAGAACTAGCTACCGTGCCACCGAACGGTTCAACCAAAACCTATTCGGGCCTGCCCATCCCTACGGCCAGCTTTTCGATGAAGCCGCCTTCCTAGCCCTCACCCGCGCCGACGCACTGGCGTTCCATCAAGCAGCGTATCCGCTGGGCCAAGCCGAAGTGTTTTTGTGCGGTGACGTGGCCGGTTACCAGCAGCTGGTGGCGGACACTTTTAGCAATGGCCCGGCTGGAGCCCCCGTGCTGAGGGGCCTCATGCCACACCCGACTGATTTTCAGCCCAGGGCCGACCACGTAGCCGTGCCGGGCAGCCTGCAGGCATCGCTGCGCATCGGACGGCCCTGGCCCGCCCCGCAGCACCCCGACACTCACCGCCTGAACCTGCTGACTAAGGTACTAGGCGGCTATTTTGGCTCGCGCCTGATGCGCAACATCAGGGAGGATAAAGGCTTGACGTACGGCATCTTTGCCAGCGCTACCAACCGCGAGCAAGCCACGGCGCTCATCATCGGTACCGACGTAAACGGCGACAGCGCCCCGCTGGCTGTAGCTGAGGTGCAACACGAGCTGCGCCGCTTGCAAAACGAGCTTATCCCGGCCGAGGAGCTGGAAATCGTGAAGAACTATTCCCTGGGCAAGTTTGCCAACGACCTATCCACGGTGTTCGAGCAGTGCGACAAGTACCGCAACATTGTGCTGATGCAGCTGCCGGCCGATTATTACACGCAATTCGTGCAGCAAACCGAAGCCACCGACGCTGCCACATTGCAACGCTTAGCCCAAGAATACTTGTCGCCGGAGGCAATGCAAGTAGTAGTGGCAGGTTAGGATTTCAGTGAACAATAACTGTTCACTGAAGTCCTGCCTTGCTCAATGCTAACTACTTTTTGCCTCCTGAATGGCTGGCGGACCCGGGTTATACTCGGCCGTAGCTGCAAGATGCTCGGCGGTGCGCTTGCCCTGGTCGTCGCGCATGTCGCGGCGCTTGAAGGGACGGATGATGAGCCGCAGTGCTTGGTCAGAGCTGAAATAGCTGAACGCCCAGTCTACCAAGGCTACCACTTTATTGCGGAAGCCCACCAGCGTCATCAGGTGGACGAACAGCCAAGTGAACCAGCCAAGAATACCGTTGAAATGAATGCCCTTAGGCAAGTCTACCACGGCCTTGTTCCGGCTCACGATGGCCATCACGCCTTTGTTGAAGTACTCAAAGGGCTTGGGCGCTTCGCCTTTGATGATGCGCACAAGGTTCGCGGCCATGAGCGTGGCTTGCTGCTGGGCAACAGGAGCCAGCATGGGCAGACCTTTGGGCATCTCGTCGGTCACGAGGTTGGCCACGTCGCCGATGGCGAACACATTGGTTAGGCCTTGCACTTGGTTCCATTGGTTCACGGTGACGCGCTTGTTGCGGGTCAGTGCGGCTTCGGGCAGGCCGGGCACAGCGGCACCGTTCACACCGGCTGCCCAAATCAGGTTTTCGGTCGGAATATACTCGGTATCAGAATAGTAGGCTCTGCAGTTTTCGAACCGTTTCACCGATGTGTCGAGCCGTACCTGCACGCCTAATTCGTTGAGGTAGCGGCTGGCGTCCTGCTGCGACGCCTTCGACATGGGGCCCAGCAACGCCGGCCCGGCCTCAACTAGAAAGATCTGCATCGTTTGCAAGTCCAGCTCGGGGTAGTCTTTGGGCAGTACGTGCTTGCGCATCTCGGCCAGCGAACCGCTGATTTCGACGCCCGTAGGGCCCCCGCCCACGACCACAATGTTCATGAGTGCTTGGCGCTGGGCCGGGTCGGCGGTGAGCAAGGCTTTCTCGAAGTTCTGAAAGATAAAGCTGCGCAGATTCAGGGCATTCGGAATGCTCTTAATTTGCATGGCATTGCGCTCAATGCTCTCAATACCAAAAAAATTGGTCAGTGAACCAGTTGCCAGCACCAGATAATCATAACCAATGTCACCCACGCTGGTTTTGAGCCTATTAGCTGTGGTATCAACGTCTGTCACGTCCGCCATCCGGAAGAGGAAGTTGCGCTGACCCGCGAAAATCTTGCGTACAGGGTACGCAATACTGTCGGCTTCCAAGGCCCCTGTAGCCACTTGGTACAACAACGGCTGGAAGTTGTGATAGTTGTTTCGGTCGACCACAACGACCTGCACTGGAGCCTTGGCCAAGTCCTTGGCTAGCTGTAGGCCACCAAAGCCGCAGCCCACAATGACGACCCGGGGCTTATCAGAAAAAGGAAGATTAGTATCCATAAATAGCGTTATCAGTGCAAGACCGCAAACCGCCGGCCCTTGTCACAACCCCAAAAGCCACCCATTGGTTACCAATCAATTAATAATCCACGCCCTCCTTTTTCTTGAATTCGCCGTCCTTCACCTGCTTAACGAACTTAAGCCAGCTGAAGGGATTCGTGAGCGGGTTGTTGGCTTGTAGCGACTGGCCCATGCCCATACGGGCGTTGTAGTCTTGCTGCTGCAAGCTCATGGTCTGGCGGTAGTTGGCCGAGGAACTCATGGGCAACGTATTGAAGATGCGGCGCATTGTTTGCTCGTTGAGGGCGTCGGCCCCCGGCGTGCGGCTCTCAGTCGGAATCTTCATTGCCAAAAACGCCTGCTTGAACTCGCGCTCGGTGGCGTAAGGGAACACGCGCACCTCGGGCAGTACAGTCGCGTCTTCCCTGAGTTGGATGACGACTGAATAACTCTGGCGCTGGTAGTCGGCAGGAATGAGAATGGTTTGGTTGGCGTAGCCCAACGAGCGGATCACGATGCTGTCGCCGGCCAGCACGGCCATCGAAAAGTAGCCGTATACGTTAGTAGCCGTGCCGCGCCCGGCCTTGGGCACGTACACCGTGGCCCCAGGCACGCCCAGCAGGCTGTCGCCGCTGGCCACGATGCCCGTGAATTGAATCACCCGGCGCTTGCCCTGCGCCTGCGCCTGGGGTGCAGCCAGCAGCAGCAACATGCCTACCAGCACGGCGGCAAGCGCAAAAGAAAAGCCCCGGGGGCGGTTGGTGACGGGCATGATAAACGGTCTAATAAACAAAGATACAACCCCCAAGGCCGGCCGGGCCGTACCTTTGGGCAACGGAAAACATACGGCAAATAGCCGACTTCCAGACACCAAATGCGTTTGAAACATTTCACGGTTGCGTTTGGCGAGCAACTTTTTAAGGCTTTTGGCGACGAAAGCCGGGTGCGCATCCTGCACCTGCTTTGGCGGAACCGCGAAATGGTAGTGGCCGACCTGGAGCAGGTGCTCGACTTCACTCAAACCAAAACTTCCCGCCAGCTGGCTTATTTAAAAAACGCCGGCCTGGTCAGCGTGCGCCGCCTCGACAACTGGATGTTTTATTTTCTG